>JAOAPT010000773.1 GCA_025463045.1 Candidatus Solibacter sp. | reverse complement strand
TCAGGTTGGCGGCGAGCATCCAACTGGGGACCTCCTTGCCCTGTTTGCCCTTTTTCTTTTCCTCCTGCTGGACGTCGTCGAGGGAGACGTCGGCGGAGAATTTGAGGGCTTTCATGCCGAGCGACATGGCTTGATAGAGGGTTCCGACGCCGCGGAAGATGGGGTACTTGAAGATTTTGTACTTGTCGGAGATTTTGCCCAGGGGCATCTGTTCGGTGACGATTTCTCCACTGGCTTTCCGCACCGCGACACAGTAGCTATGCGGGGCCCGCATCATGACGCCTTCCATGACGGCTTGTCCACCAACGAGGGTGGTCTCCTCGCCGGTTTCAAGGACTGGCATGAGCTGGGTATGAGTGAAAAGACGGAAATAGGTGCGAAGGGACACAAAACCTCTCAGTACTGCTTCTTATTATACAGCCGCTAGGGATTGGATGTTCCGGGGGAGGTGGGGGTTGCGCGATTACGGCTTAGGTCTGCCCTTGGCATCTCGAAGGGCGGCGACATCGGCGAGATCCTGCGGGCGGCCGGCGGCGAGCTTCGCGGCGACCAGGTCTTCGCTGGAAATGAAAGGCGCGGTGAGTCCGATCCTGGCGTCGATCACAGCGGTCACACGCCGCTTCCACGCATCGTCGAAAGCCACGCCTGCAATTCCCGATAGGATATCGACGGCAATGGGTTCGTTGCCGATGCGAAAAAATGTTGCGGTGCCCGTGAATTGCGCTGGGGTCATGCCGACCAGCGGGGCACCGAAACGGGCGAGGGCACCAAACTACGCTTCGGCATTGAGGAGATCCGGCTGCACGAAGAGATCGATGTCTTTGGTGGCGCGCGGCTGCGCGTGGAACGAAACGGCGTAGCCGCCCACGATCAGGTGCCTACCTCCGTGGGTGTTTAAAACGGACAACAGTTCTTTGAAGTCTGGGTACATCCGGAGCGGCACCCTTCATTGCGTATGCTGCCTGCGTCAATTCAGAGACGGCATCCATCCGTTCATGCGCAGGCCGGCTTTGCCAATAACGGTATTCGTCGGCCTTCAAAGGGGCGAATCTGGCGGACGTGAAGAACAGAGTTGGCCACGGATGATTAGTGATGAACACGGATAAAGAGGAAGGGCAAACTGGTGAGGGCTAAGCGCTAGGAGGACAGGACATCGGCGAGGGCGGGGCGCAGGTCGGGGAATTTGAAAGTGAAGCCGGCGGACTGGGCGGCGGCGGGGAGGACGCGCTGGCTGGAGAGGAGGACGCCGGACATTTCGCCGAAGAGGAGTTTCAAGGCGAAGGTGGGCACTGGAAGAATTGCGGGGCGGTGGAGGGTTTGGGCGAGGTCGCGGGTGAAATCGGTGTTTGTGACGGGGTTGGGGGCGACGCCGTTGAAGGCGCCGGTTACGGGGTTTTCGACGGCGTACTGGAAGAGTGCGGCGAGATCGGCGAGGTGGATCCAGGACATCCACTGTGTGCCGTCGCCGAGTTTGCCGCCGACTCCCATGCGGAAGGGCGGGAGCATTTGCTGGAGCGCGCCGCCGCGAGCGTCGAGGACGATGCCGATGCGGATGCGGACGACGCGTATGCCGAGCGCCTCGGCGGCTTGCGCCTCCTGTTCCCAGGCAACGCAGACTTCGGGGAGGAAGCCAGTGGCGGGAGCGGAGGATTCGAGGAGGGTTTCGTTGCCGCGGTCGCCGTAGTAGCCGACGGCGGAGGCGCAGATGAGCGCCTTGGGGCGATTGCGGAGTGCGGCGAGGCCAGCGACGAGATTGCGCGTTCCTTGGACGCGGCTTTCCCGGATGCGGCGTTTTACGGAGTCATTCCAGCGCTGCGCGACGGGTTCGCCGGCAAGGTGCACGACGACTTCGGCGCTGCGGAGTCCAGCTTCGGGCGCGGGTCCCTCCATGGGATCCCAGGTAGCGAGGCCGACGCCGGGCGGCAGGTTGGTTCCGGCGTGGCGGCTGAGGACGAGGAGTTCGTGGCCGGCGGCGCGAAAGTTTTTCAGCAGACGGCGGCCGATCAGTCCGGTGGCTCCGGTGAGGGTGATGTTCACGGGGTGAGTTCCTTTCCTGTGCGCTCGAGATATTGGATCTCACGGATGTACGAGTCGACGTCGGTCTTTCGTTCCATGCCAGCGCGGCCCATGGAGCGAATGGTCCCATAAATCGGGCGCTCGGGCCATGGGCGGTCGTGGAGGCCGAAGCACCAGAGGATGTTGGTGTAGGTATTCGGGTCGTCGCCATCGAGCGCGTATTTGTCGTGGAGCCAGAGCATGGTGGAGAGGGCGTCTTCGGCGGACGCTGACCATTCGATGATCTTTTTGCCCCAGTACATGCGGTAGTAGCCGTGGATTTTGCCGCGGAGCCGGAGTTCCTTTTGCGTGGCGTTCCAGAGGTCGTCGTAGGTCTCGGCGGCGTCGAATTGCGCGGGGGTATTGCGGGGATCGCGGGTGTCGAGGCGGTGGGCCTCGATGGTTTTGAGCGCCCAACCGGGGAGGACGGAGAGCGAATCGAGCTTGGGCGAGTAGTGCGCGAAGTTGTGCGCGAGCTCGCGGCGGACGATTAGTTCTTCGAGGAATTCGGCGGAGATCAGCTTATGCGCGGCGGCGTGATCGCGCACGGCGAGGGCGACTTCGAGGGCCCCGATGTGGCCGTAGTGCAGGTAGGGGCTGAGATCGCTGGTGGCGTGGAGCGAGGGCTCGTTTTTGTCGCGGGCATAGCGGCGGAGACGGTCGGCGAGGAAGCGGTCGAGACAGGCTTGGGCGGCAGCGCGTCCGCCGCGAAAGGTGGTGGAGGGCGGGATACCGTGATCGATGTCGCACTCGGCGACGAGGGAGGCGATGTTCTTCGCTGTGACGTGGGTGTGGAGGTCCGCGAAGGTCTCGCGCGAGCGGCGGCGGAGTTGGATGGCAGGGACGGGAGTCAGGTACTTGGGGAGGAGGCGGTGAATTTTCGGGCGGATGGAATAGGCGGCGTAGCTGCGCTGCGGGATGGCGTTCATGGGGACGATGCAACTGGCGTCTACCGCCTCGAGGCGGACGTCGAGGGATGGCGTGGCGCGCAGGCAATCGTCGGTGATGACGATCGCGGCGTCGCGGAGGACTGCGTCGCGGAGTGGATCGCGGGTGGTCTTCCGGCGCGGGAGTTGGAAGATGTAGGGGATGCCGAGTTTGCGGAGTTGCGACTCGAAGTGCGGGACGCCTTCGAGGACGAAGGTGTGGAAGCGATCGCTGGCGGTGGGGTAGGCGCAGGAGAGGCGCTCGTAGGCGACGAGCGGAAGGTCCAGGCGATTGGCGGTTTCGGCGGCGTACCGGAGGGCGTGATTGGACTCGACGCGGCGATTCCAGCGGCACCAGTAAAGTACGTAGCGGCCGGTGGGCCGGGTGGGCTGATCGTTGAGCAGCCGAACGCGTTCGTCCATGACGTTTTGATTGCGGCTTGCAGCCGGTAGGTACAATTAAATTGAATGAGGGCCTGGAACCGCGCAAAACTGCTGTGGGGGTATCTCGCGCGCCGTCCCCGGCTGAACGCGCTGCCGGTGGAGTATATCGTCGAGACGACGGCCAAATGCAATCTGTACTGCCCGATGTGTCCGCGGGAGACACACCCGCAGCCGAAGGCGGACATGCCTGCGGAGATCTTCGAGCGGCTGATCGCGGAGTCGGGGGAGACGGCCGAGCACATGATGCTGATCGGGCTGGGCGAGCCGTTCATGGACCCGAAGATATTCGAGCGGATCGAATATTGCCACCGGCATAGCATCTCGACGCTGCTTTCGACGAACGGTACTTTTCTGGACGAGCGGTATGCGGGCAAGGTGCTCGATTCGCCGCTCGAGCAGATCACGCTGAGCTTCGACGGGTTCAAGAAAGAGACGTTCGAGTTTTACCGGAAGGGCGCGAAGTTCGACCGGGTGCGGGATAATTTCGTGCGGTTCGCGCGAATGAAGCATGCGCGGGCCTCGAAGCTGCAGATCGTGGTGCAGATGGTGAAGATGGAGGGGAATGCGGGCGAGGTGGACGATTTCCTTCGGTTTTGGGGCGAGATTCCGGGCGTCGATCAGTTGCGGATTAAGGAAGACGAGACGAATCTGATGCGTCCGACGGCGGGGCATACGGCCAGCGATTGGAAATATCCCTGCCATTATTTGTGGCGCGGTCCGATGTATGTGAAGCAGAACGGCGATGTGTACCCGTGCTGCCAGAGCTACATGCTGGACGGGGCTCCGCTGGGGAATATCGGGGTGGAGTCGCTGACGCAGATTTGGAATGCGGAGGAGATGCAGCGGATGCGGCGGCTGCATGCGAGCGGGCGCGGCGGGGAGATCGATATTTGCTCGCGGTGCTGTACGACGATCCCGCATCCGGCGCTGGTGACGGGGAGTCTGCTGCTGCATGGGCGGACGGTGCGGCGGCTGATTCCGCTGGTCGAGCGGCTGACGTACTTGTCGAAATTGCCGGGGAAGCTGTTGAGGCCGCCGACGAAGGTGTGAGGGACGTGGGGGTGTGGTAGAATGTGTACACTGAGTACACAATATGGAAACGCTTAAGGTCGGGATTCGTGAATTCCGGGAGAAGCTTTCGGACTACCTGGAAGCGGGTACTCCGCTGACGATCATGCGGCACGGAGAAACGCTCGGTTACTTTATTCCAGCGCAGAAGCGAAGCCGAAAAGCCGAACTGGAAGCTATGCGTGCGGCCGCCAAAGACCTGGACGCGATGATTGCTTCGTGGAGGGCGGGCGAAGAGGAATTGATGGAGGAGTACAAGGGGATCCGCCGCGCTTCCCGCGAGAAGAAGCGGAATGCGGGGTAAGGCCCTCGTAGTGGACGCGAATATTCTGGTTCGGGGAGTACTCGGGAGGCGAGTGCGTGAGGTGATCGAGACTCATTGCGAAACCGTCTCCTTCTTTGTTCCAGAAGCGGCGTATGTGGAAGCCGAAGAGAATTTACCGCGGCTGGTGGTTAAACGCGGAGGCGATCCGGAGATCGCGCTCGCCTTTCTGCGGTATCTCGGAGGTCTGGTAGAACTGATCGGGCGTGAAGTGTACGAGGATTTCGAAGCGGAAGCTCGTGAGAGACTCGGGCAACGCGATCCGGATGACTGGCCGATTTTAGCGTGCGCACTGGCGCTTGGATGTCCGATCTGACGGAAGATACCGACTTCTTTGGATGCGGGGTCGCGACGTGGTCGTCAGATCGCGTGCGGTTATTTCTGCTCACACGTTGCGAGCACTCGACATGAAAGCACTACCGCCAACACCGGAATTGTTAGCTGTGGCCGAGCGCGTCGTGTGGTTTAAGCCACCTGCTGAAACGTTGGCCGACCCGGTGCATTTTCTTGCGCATGTGATGACGTATGGGACGGTGGAGGATCTTCGCGCGGTGAGGGGTGTGGTTGGAGAGCGGGAGTTTTTAGAGGCACTAAAAGATGCGCCGCCGGGTGTGTTCGATGCGAGATCGTGGGCGTACTGGAATTTGAAATTTGGGCGTGTGCCGGCGCCGCCGATGCCTGTGCGGATGGGGGGAAAAGAGAAAACCTTTAGCCGCCGATGAACGCCGATGAACGCCGATAAAAATAAAGAAATTCTAGCCGGGCTGGCGCTCGGTGATGGTGAGGGGGGCGCGGGTGTGGAAGGTGAGGCGGGTTTCGGAGGGGAGAGTGGCGGGTTTGCCGCGGGTGGCGAGGACGTCGCCGGCACCGGCGGCGCCTCCGACGCCGGCGCCGATGGCGGCGCCTTTGCCACCGCCTGCGATAGCTCCGATGATGGCTCCGATGGCGGCTCCGCCGCCGACCTTTTCGGCGTCCTGGGTGTGCGTGGAATCGGCTTCCCGGGTGAAGGCGTCGGTCTGCACGGCGATGGTCTGGCCGTCGGAGAGGTGGAGTTTGGTGATCTCGACCTGGAGGGAGGAGACGCCTCGGACGCGGCCGCCGCGATCGGCGGCGATTACCCGACCTTCCACCCGCGCACCGCGCTCGGCGATGACGAAGCCATCGACGACAAGCTCCTTATCGAGAGTTGCCATGAAGCGATCGCCGGGCTGATTCCGCTCCGCCGAGAGCCCGTCGACAAGGCGCACGGGGATCGGTGTCCCAGTGTTCAGCGTAACCCTGTGGGGCTCGGGGGGAGCGGGCGGCGGCGGAGTCACGTACTCCGGCTCGGTGGGCGCGGGTGGAACTGGTTGCGGCGCTGCCGCGGGCGCGGGCGCAGGCACGGGTTCGGTGCGAGGCGGCTGCGCGGCAGCGACGATCGGAGGGGATACTTTGGGGGCCGGCTTAGGTTCGATTGCACGATGGGAACGGACGGGCTTCGGCGCGATGAAGGGCGACGGGCGATCGGGTTCGGCGGCGACGGGCTCGGGCGCGACAGGCTGCGGTGCCGGGGGAGCGGGAGGGGGCGGCACGGTTGCGGGGGCGGGCTCTGGGGCGGTGGCAGGCGGCGTCTGTGTCCGGGCGATGACCGGCGCGGACGGACCTTGAGAAATTTTCATGATCACTGCGCCGCCGATGGCTCCGGCGGCTACCAACAATGCAATGTGCAGCGGTTTCATCGCGTTTCCTCGTATCCCACTCGTACATCCCAAGTGACGGCAGAACGCGCGGCGCGGTTTCGCACGATCGAGCTTGCTAAAATCAGTACAGACCTCGAATGGACGTTTTTCCCCAGCAGTTTTCTATCGGTCCTGTGACCATCGCGCCGGCTACCGTGCTTGCGCCGATGGCCGGGGTGACCGACACGGTGTTCCGGCGCTTCATCCGCAATTTGGGCGGGTGCGGGCTGATCATGACGGAGTTCACGAGCTCGCACGGAGTCAGCGCCGCGCTGAAGGCGCGCAAGCCGAACAAGACGATGAAGCGATACCTGAATTTCGAGCCGGACGAGCATCCGATTTCGGCGCAGCTTTTCGGCGCCGATCCGGCGGTGATGGCCGATGCGGCGCGCGTGTGCCAGGATCTCGGGTTCGACATCCTGGATCTCAATTTCGGCTGTCCGGTAAATAAGGTCGTCAAGTGCAATGGCGGGTCGGGGCTGCTGCGCGATCTGCCTCTGGTGGAGAAACTGCTGCGCACGGTGCGGAGCGCGATCACGATTCCGTTCACGATGAAGTTTCGCGCGGGGTGGAACGACGGGGAGCTCGTCATGGTCCCGATGGCGAAGCTCGCGGAGGATTGCGGGCTGCAGGCGATCGCGCTGCATCCGCGCACACGCGAACAGGGCTACGCGGGGAAGGCCGACTGGACGCGGATCGCGGCGATCAAGGACGCGGTGAAGATCCCGGTGATCGGCAACGGGGATATCGTGACGCCGGAGGACGCGGTGCGGATGGTGCGGGAGACGAAGTGCGACGCGGTGATGATCGGACGCGGCGCGAGCTCGAATCCATGGATCTTCCGGCAGATTCAGCAGTACCTGGCGACTGGGCGCTACGACGAGCCGACGCACGAAGACCGTTACCAGATGATGCGGCAGTATTACGACATGCTGATTGCGCGGCGCGAAGACGATGCAGTTGGAAAAATGAAACAGTTCGCGACTTACTTTACCCATGGAGTGCGGCACGGAGCGCAGCTTCGCGCCTCGATTTATCAGGCCCACGAAGCGGCCGTGATTCTAGATCTGGTAGACAGTTTCTTCCATTCCGATCCGGTACTTGCCCGGTGAAGAAAGTCCAATTGATCACCGATGGCGCGTGCCTCGGTAATCCCGGGCCCGGCGGATGGGCGGCGATACTGCGATTTGGGGATTTGAAGAAGGAATTGTGGGGCTGCGAAAAGCAGACCACGAACAATCGCATGGAACTCACGGCGGCGATCGAGGGCCTGCGCGCGCTACGCGAGGAGTGCGCGGTGGAAGTGGTCACCGATTCCGAGTACGTGATGAAGGGGATCACGACGTGGATCCAGGGGTGGAAGAAAAAGGGCTGGTTGACGGCGGCGAAAAAGCCGGTGGTGAATCAGGATCTTTGGAAGCTGCTGGACGAACAGGTCAACCGGCATAAAGCAACGTGGACGTGGACCAAGGGGCACGCTAACCACGCGGATAACAATCGCTGCGACGAACTTGCGACGCGCGCGGCGCGGGAGCAATCCAAGAGTTGAAATGGATGCATTAACGCTTCATCGCCTGCACTTTGCATTCACGATTACCTTTCACTACCTTTTTCCGCAACTAACGATGGGCCTGGCGTTGTTGATCCTGGTTCTGAAGACAATGGCGCTGCGCACCGGCAACGAGCATTACGCTCACGCTGCGCGCTTCTGGGCCAAGATTTTCGCGGTCAATTTTGCCATGGGGGTGGTCACCGGCATCCCGATGGAGTTCCAGTTCGGCACGAACTGGTCGCGGTTCTCGAAGTCGGCGGGCGGGGTGGTCGGGCAGACGCTCGCAATGGAAGGCGTGTTCAGCTTCTTTCTGGAATCGAGCTTTCTCGGCGTGTTTCTGTTTGGGGAGAAGCGGCTGGGGCCGAAGGCGCACTGGTTTGCGGCGTTCCTGGTCTTTGCGGGATCGTGGCTTTCGGGATTCTTCATCATCGCCACGGATGCGTGGATGCAGCATCCGACGGGGTATCGATTGGGAGCGAACGGCGAGATCATACTTTCGAGCTTCGCGGCGCTCTTCACGAATCCGTGGCTGTTCTGGCAGTATCTGCACAACATGATCGGGTCGGTGGTGACAGCGGCGTTCGTGATGGCGGCGGTTGGCGCGTTCTATCTGCTCTCGCAGACGCACAGGGAATACGGCGTCACGTTCGTGCGTGTCGGGGTGATCGCGGGCGCGATCTGCACGTTCCTGATGGCGTTTCCGACGGGCGACGGGCAGGGGAAGAACGTGGCGTTTCACCAGCCCGCGACGCTGGCGGCGATGGAAGGGCTGTTCGAAACGGAGAGTGGAGCGGGCCTGGTACTTCTCGGGCAGCCGGATGTGGAGAAGCGCCGGCTGGATAATCCGCTGATCGTGCCGAAGGCGCTGAGTTTCCTGACGTACCAAAGGTGGAACGCGCAGGTGCGCGGGCTGAATTCGTTCCCGCCGGATCAGGTGCCGGACAACATTCCGCTGCTGTATTACAGCTATCACATCATGGTGGGGCTGGGGACAATCCTGATCGGCGTGATGTCTTCGGCGGCGTTCGCTTTATGGCGCGGAAGGCTGTACGGTTCGCGGGGGCTGTTGTGGATGCTGATGCTGATGGCGCCGTTCCCGTACATCGCGACGACGGCGGGGTGGATGACGGCGGAGATCGGGCGGCAGCCATGGCTGATCTACGGATTGATGCGGACGGCGACGGGATTCTCGCCGCACGTCTCGGCGGGCAATACGCTGTTCACGTTGATCGGATTCATGGGGATCTACACACTGCTCGCGATTCTGTTTTTGTTTTTGGTGCAGCGGGAGATTGAAGAAGGGCCGGAGCATTTGGAGGCTTGATGGAGACGACGTGGTTCTGTCTCATCGCGGTGATGCTCGCGGTCTACGTGGTGCTCGATGGGTTTGACCTTGGGGCGGGAGCGGCGCATTTTCTGGTGGCGCGCAATGAGGCGGAGCGGCGGCTGGTGCTGCGCTCGATCGGGCCGGTGTGGGACGGCAACGAAGTCTGGCTGCTCGCGTCGGGCGGTACGCTGTACTTCGCGTTCCCGGCGTTGTATGCGGCGAGCTTCAGCGGATTCTATCTTCCGTTGATGATTGTGCTGTGGCTGCTGATTTTGCGCGGGATTTCGATCGAGTTCCGGAATCATATTGAAAGCCTGGTGTGGCATCCGCTGTGGGATGCGGTGTTCGCCGGATCGAGCGCGCTGCTCGCGATCTTTTTCGGCGCGGCATTGGGGAACGTGGTGCGCGGAGTGCCGCTGGACGCGGCGGGGGACTTCTTCCTGCCGCTGTGGACGGATTTCTCGCCGGGGAAGGACGCGGGGATTCTCGACTGGTACACGATTCTGGTGGCGTTGGCGGCGCTGCTCACGCTGACGGTTCACGGGGCGCTGTGGCTGGCGCTGAAGAACGAAGGCGAGGTCGAGAGGCGCGCACGGACGGTGGCGTCGCGCGCGTGGTGGGCTGTGCTCGGGAGCGTGATCGCGATCACGCTGGTGAGTTTCCGGATTCAGCCGCATTTGCAGGAGAGCTTCGCGGCGCGGCCGTGGGGGTACGTGTTTCCATTGCTCGCGCTGATCGGGCTGGTGGGGATGAAGGTGATGAATGCGGCGCGGCGCGTCCTGGAAGCGTTCGCGGCGTCCTGCCTGTTCGTCGTCGGGAAGCTGACTTCGGTGGCGGCGGGACTCTATCCTTATGTGCTGCCGTCGAATGTCGACGCGGCGCGATCGCTGACGGTGATGAATGCGGCGGCCGCGCGGTACGGGCAGGAGATCGGGCTCATGTGGTTCATGCCGGGGATGCTGTTGACGTCGGCGTACTTCTTCTACACGTATCGAAGTATCGCGGG
>JAOAPT010000734.1 GCA_025463045.1 Candidatus Solibacter sp. | reverse complement strand
TATCGGCGCGCGGACCTTCGTCGCGGTCGAACACTCCGCGTTCGATCGAATCGGGCGTCACGTTCTCGGTCTCCACGGGCACGATCTCCTCGGTGAACTTGCCTTCCTGCTGCGCGCGCACCGCGTTCTGATGACTGCGCAGCGCGAACGCGTCGGCATCTTCGCGCGAGATGTTGTACTTGCGCTGCAGGCGCTCGGCCGTGAGCCCCATGCTGAGGTAGACCTCCGGCCACTGGTCGACGAACCATGGATTGGGCGCCGGCTTGCGCCCGCCGAACGGCGTCATCGACATCGATTCCGCGCCGCCCGCCACGATGATGTCCGCGCCGCCAGAGCGAATCCGCTCCGCCGCCAGCGCAATCGCCTGCAGGCCCGAGCTGCAGAAGCGATTGATGGTCATCGCCGGAACGGAATCGGGCAGCCCCGCGCGCAGCGCCGATTGGCGCGCCATGTTCGCGCCCGCTTCGCCCTCCGGCATCGCGCAGCCGAGGATCACGTCTTCGACCCCCTCCGCCGCGCCCGGATACCGATCCAGCAGCGCGCGAATCACGATCGCTCCCAGGTCGTCCGGCCGCGTATTCCGCAGTGCCCCGCGCGGCGCCTTCCCCACCGGCGTCCGCAAACAATCCACGATTACCGCTTCCCGCATGAACTCTCCTCTGCCTCCAGTGGGACAGGCGATCGTTTTTTGTCGCCTGTCAACTCCGCACCGCCAAGCTCGCTGCACGTTCCACCGCGAAACCCCACCAACAACCAGCCCCCAATCAGAGCCGCGACCGTCAGAGAGCGGTGGTCACCGAAGCTCACCGCGCCCTCGCTCGCCAAAGCGCGAGTCACGTTCGCAGCTTCAATTGTTTCCATTAATTCCTCAACGGCTTCCCGTTCTTCAGCATGTACTGCATGCGCTCCTGCGTCTGCGGATTGCCGCACAGACTCAGAAAAGCCTCGCGCTCCAAATCCAACAGATACTGCTCGCTCACCTTCTGCGCGCCTGTCAGCCGCCCGCCACTCAAAATGTACGCCAGCTTTTCGCCCACGACCGTATCGTACTCCGTGATGTAGCCGCCCTCGACCGCCAGCGTCACGCCCATCTTCAGCAGCGCGTAACCCGCCGCGCCTTCCACCGGGATATCCTGCCGCGGCGTGCCCGGCGCCCAGTCCGCCACCATCGAAAGTGCCGCCGCCTTCGCGTCCGCCGTCAGCCGCTCGCGATTCATCGTGATGCCGTCGCTCTCGCGCAGGAAGCCCAACTGGCGCGCGTGCGCAGCGCTCTCGCTCACTTTGCCGAACCCGATCAGGTCGAATGCGCGCTTCGCGCTGCCCAGCCGCAGGAGCATTTCCTTGCAGCCGCCGCCCGCCGGAATCAGGCCCACGCCCGTTTCCACCAGCCCCATGTACGTCTCCGCCGCGGCCTGCACACGGCCCGCGTGCAGCACCACTTCGCAGCCGCCGCCGAGCGCCATCCCGAACACCGCCGCGACCACCGGACGCGACGCGTACTTCATCGCCATCCCCGCTGCCTGGAAGCGCCGCACCGCGAGATCGAGCTCGTACCAGTCGCCCTCCTGCGCGGCCAGCAGCACCATCATCAGGTTGGCGCCGACGCTGAAGTTCTCGCCGTCGTTCGCGACCACCAGCGCCTGAAATCCACGGTCCACTTCTTCCAGCGCGCTCGTGACCATCTGCACCATGTCTTCGCCCAGCGCGTTCATCTTGCTGTGGAACTCCAGGCAGAGCACGCCATCGCCCAGGTCGATCAACGATGCGCCCGCATTGGTCTTCACCACATTGCGCGCGCGCTTGATATCGCTCAGCACCATCACGCCCGGCCGCTTGGCGAGCGTGCGGTAGCTGCCCGCATTCAGGTCGAAGTAGCGCGTGCCCGGCTCCCCGTCGCGGTCGGCGTGCTCGTAGAACTTCGTCGCGCCGGACATCAGCATGCGTTCGACATTCTCTGGAATCGCGCATCCCTCGCTGCGCATGCGCGTCACCGTCTCCGGCACGCCGAGCGCGTCCCACAGTTCGAACGGACCGAGCTTAAACGCAAAGCCCCAGCGCATCGCGCGATCGATCTCCACGATGCGGTCGGAAATCTCTGGCACCATGCGCGCGGAGTACAGGCAGAAATCCCGAAACAGCTTCCACAGAAAGTGCCCCGCGCGATCGCCGCCCGCCACCAGCGCCTGCAGACGTTGACCGAGATCCTCGATGCCGCGCGCCGCTTCTGCCGCCGGAAATTTCGGTCGCGTCGCCGGATGATACTCCAGCGTCTTCCGATCGAGCGCCCAGATCTCCTTCTCCGCGCCCTTGCCGACGCGCTTGTAGAAGCCCTGCCCGCGCTTCTCGCCGAGCCAGCCGCGCTCCATCATCTGCTGCATCACTTCGGGGACGCGATACAGCTCGCGCGCCGGATCGTCGGGCGCCGCCTCGTAGAGATTGCGCAGCACGTGAACCCACACGTCGAGCCCGATGATGTCGATCAAGCGGAAGCTCGCGCTCTTCGGCAGCCCGATCAGCGGCCCGGTGAGCGCGTCCACTTCTTCCACGGTGTAATCGCCCTCTTCGGTGAGCTGCGCGATCTTCGCGCCGAAGAAACAGCCGATGCGATTGCCGATGAAATTCGGCGTGTCCTTGCAGCGCACCACGCCCTTGCCGAGGTGGAGGTCGCAGAAACTCGAGACCCAGTCCAGTACCTCGGCGCGCGTCTCCGCGCCCGGGATGACCTCCGCCATGTGCAGATATCGCGGCGGATTGAAGAAATGCGTGCCGAGGAAGTGCTGGCGAAACTCGGAGTCGAAGCCCTCCGAGATCTGCGCGAGCGGAATGCCGCTGGTGTTGGTGGAGACGATCGAGCCGGGCGCGCGCAGCGCCGCAACGCGGTGCCACAGCGAGCGCTTGATCTCCAGATTCTCCGCCACCGCTTCGATGATCCACTCGCAGCGGCCCACGCGGCCGAGATCGTCCTCGAAATTTCCCGGAGTAATCAGCGAGCGGGCGGAGTCGGTGAAGAAGGCGACGGGCCGCTGCTTCGCCGCGCTCTCGATTCCTGCCAGTGCCGCCGCATTCCGCTGCGCCTGCACAGGCAGTACGATGTCGAGCAGGTCCACCGGAAACCCGGCATTCGCGAAGTGGGCCGCGATCCGCGCCCCCATGGTCCCGGCCCCCAAAACCGCAACACGGCGTAATGGCTTCATCAAAGCTAGGTTACCCCTTTTTTTCGTGCCCCCATTGCGCGCTCCGCCGACGAGCGCAGGCCATTCCGCGCCGGGCAACGAACGCCATCCGCACCCCCGATGATGAACGCCCCCCACTCCGCACCCTCGCCGCGCATGCCCCGTTCCGCGCTCCGCCGACGAACGCACGCCATCCGCACCCCCGATTATGAACGCCCTGCACTCCGCACCTCGCCGCGCATGCCCCCCATTCCGCGCTCCGCCGACGAGCGCACGCCATCCGCACCCCCGATGATGAACGCATGCCATCGAACTCCGCTGACGATCGCCCCCCACTGCGCACCTCGCCGCGCATGCCCCCACTCCGCGCTCCGCCGACGAACGCGCGCCATCCGCGCCCCCGATGATGAACGCACGCCAATCCGAGCCGCGACCGTAACTCGCGCTCTGGCGAGCGAGGGAGCGGTGGTCACCCTCGCGACCACCGCTCCCTTACGGTCGCGGCTCGGTTCGTCTTCACAGCGTTACGATGAAATCGATGCGTGTCCTTCTACTCTCTCTGTTGGCCTCCGCGGCGATGGCGCAATCGCCCGCCGATCTGGAGGCGGTCGTCACCACCGACCTCGGCGTCTTCCGATTCGAGTTCGCGCCCGACAAAGCGCCCAAACACGTGCAGCACTTCATCGACTTGGCGCGCAAGGGATTCTACGATGGCAGCGCGTTCCACCGCGTCGTCGCATACGGCATCATCCAGGGCGGCGATCCGCTGCTCAAGGATGCGAAGACCCCGCGCAAGCTCTGGGGTACCGGCGGCTTGAGTCAGCTAGCGGGCGAGTTCAGCGACCTGAAGCACGAGCGCGGCGTCGTCTCCACCGTCAGCATTCCCGGCAAGGCAGATAGCGATGGCGCGCAGTTCTTCATCTGCATCGCGCCGCAGCCTTCGCTCGATGGTAAATTCTCCGCGTTCGGCCGCGTCAACGAAGGCATGGACGTCGTGGAGAAGATCTCGCAGTCGGCGAACAATGCCGATGGGATGGTGGAGAAGCCGGTGCGGATCGTGAAGGTGACCCTCGAGAAGAAGAAGGTGGAGCCGTTCGTCACCGAGACCGTGGAGCAGTTGAAGCGCACGGTCACGATGAAGACCACGGTCGGCACCATCAAGATCCAGATGGAGCCCGACTGGGCGCCGAATCACGTGCGCAATTTTCTGAAGCTCGCCGCCAGCGGCTGGCTGAACGGTACGGGCTTTCACCGGATCGTCAAAGGCTTCGTCGTGCAGGGCGGCATGGAGAACTCGCGCATCAACGGAGTGGGCCATCCGGCCGACCGCTGGGTGCGTCCGCTGAACGGCGAGTTTCGCAAGGACGTGCAGCACGTTCGCGGAGTCGTCAGCATGGCGCGCAGCGACGACCCGAATTCGGCGACGACGTCCTTCTTCCTGATGCTCGGCGCAGCAGCGCATCTGGACGGCCAGTACTCGGCCTTCGGGCGCATCGTCGAAGGGATGGAAGTGCTCGATGCGTTCGAGAAGGAAGAGGTCAACGGCGAAACGCCCAAGCGGAGGCTCGAGATCATCGAAGCGGTAGTCGACCCAATTTAGTGCCGACCCTATCTCACCGGGAGCACCTTTATCGCTTGCGCGTTGCATTCGCCGGCGCTCGGGGAGCAGGCGCGCGGCGAGAGGTCCTTATTGAAGCAGACGCGGACATCCTGCAGCGCGCCCGCGGTACACGAGGTGCGGAAGGCCTCCTTCGGGAACGACGGGTTGGCGGCAGCGAAGGCAGCCTCGATTTGTCCTGGCGTCAAAGTCTGCGTCTGCGTGGGCGATTTCAACTGATCCGGAATCTGCACCGAATCGCGCGCCTTGCGGACCATCGCGAAATATTCGGAGGCCCTCAGACCAGTGCACGTGCCGTGCGTGGTCCACTCGTGTTGAATCAGGCTCGACGTCGGGAAGTAGTTCAGCATCGTCTGTACGATGCTCTGCGATACCGGACTGCCGCCGCAGTTCTGCGGACCGCGCGTCGTGTCACCTTGCGGCCAGAGACCGTGAACCACGAAGCCGAGCTTTCGGCCGGGAGCGCATTCCGCGGAGCTCCTGGCGTTGGAGTTCGCGCAGAAATCCGGCGCCCAGGAAAGGGACAGCACGTAGTAGCTGAAATCCTGCGGTTCCGCGGCCTTCTTTTTCTTCCTCGCGGACGACGGGGATGCCGAAAGCAGCAGTACGGCGATCAGAAAGGCAATGCGCATACGGCGATCTTATCAATCCTGTGTCCGGGCGTCACGCCGCGTCCCCACACAGACACGAAAATCGTTCGCAAGCGGAAACGTAATCCGAGCGGCGACCGTTTAGGGAGTCCCATGGACCTGCGGCCCACCAAACGCGATGAAGAACCGAGCCCCCAATCCGAGCCGCGACCGTAAACCGTCGCGGCTCCGATTGATGTGTGCTCTTTCACGGAGTTCTCCATGGCCCCGTTCGGGGCCACAACAAGGGATGAAAATGCACGATCGCTTTTAAGGGCGTCATTTTCAGGGGAGCGCGCGAGCTTGTTCGGCGGGGAAGCGTGCTGACGTCGGCGTGGATTGGGGTGCGGTGTTCAACGGTGCAGGCGCGACGTCTCGGAGGCGAACGCTTGCTGACGCGGTCGGCGTCGATTGGGGTGTTCTTCAACGGAGTTCTCCATGGCCCCGTTCGGGTCCACAACAAGGGATGAAAATGCATGATCGCTTTTAGGCGCGTGATTTTCAGGGGAGCGCCGAGCTCCTTTCAGGGGTGCAGCGCTCACTGACGCGCGTGCAGCTAGCGGTATCACTCGCTCAGCCTG
>JAOAPT010000721.1 GCA_025463045.1 Candidatus Solibacter sp. | reverse complement strand
CAATGTAAATGGACGAAGGACATGAAAGGAGATCCGCTTCCCCGGGGGAGGGTTTGGATCTCCTATTTTACCGTTTGCGCGCCTTGCGGGTGAAGCTCATTACCGCCAGCAACGCGGTTGACGAGAGAAACCACGTCCCCGGCTCCGGAATTTCCGAGCCCTGCGCGTTGACGGTTCCCTGCAGCCCTGTGCTGTCGAAGACGTGCCGAACCCCACGGCGAAATCGATCGTGTCGCCCGCGCTGAACGATTGAGAGATCGAGAACGAGTGTAGAACTGCGTAGTTGTTGACAGCATCGCTGAACAGGCTGGTCGCCGAATTCAGCAGAATGTGCACATCGGTCGTCGTCGGACCCACGAAATCCTGCCCCTCGAACGCGCCCGCAACGTCTCCGGCTCCAGTCCACGAACGGTACTGTGACGACGCAACGGAGAAATCTGTCACCATTCGAAGCATTGGCGGTCGAAGCCAGGAAGGCCGCGGCCAGGAGAGTACAGGCGGGAAGTCGCATTGCACCGAGTAGAGGTGGAAAAGTACGAATCCGCCCTATTCTCCACCGGCTACCGGGTACTAGTCCGAAATCCATCAGTCAACGTAATCGCTGCTCCATCACTCAAACCTCAGCGCGATCGTGGGATCGATCCGTGTCGCACGCATCGCGGGGAAAAAGCATGCCGCCGCCCCCGCAACCACCACCACCAGCGAGACTGCGGCGAAGGTCAGCGGATCGCGCGCACTCACGCCGAACAATTCGCTCGCCAGCACTTTGCTTACCGCCAGGCTGACCGCGAGTCCCGCCGCAAGACCTCCCGCGATCATCCACAGCCCCATCCGCATCACCATCAGGATCACGTCCGACCGGCTGGCCCCGAGCGCCATCCGGATGCCGATCTCGTGCGTCTGCCGCGACACCGTGTATGCGATAACGCTATACACCCCCACCGCCACCAGCAGCAGTCCGATGCCCGCGAACACACCCAGCACCAGCAGGATGAAGCGCGGCTGCGCGTACGAAAAATCGCTCAGGAAATCTTCCAACGTGCGCGTCAGCGTCAGTGAGACATTCCGGTCTACCGCCCAGATCTCGCGCCGCACCGCATTCAGCAGCCCGATGGGATTGCCGGCCGTCCGCACCAGGATGCCGCGTTCGAAGTTCCCAGTCACCGTGTACGGAACCAGCAACTCGGGTTGGACCTCTTCCTGAATCCCCGAGTTTTTCATATCGCTCACCACGCCGATGATCTCGAACGCCGCCGCATTCGGCCCCACTCCGGGTCCTCCGCCGAGATTTCGCGGGATGATCTGCCTCCCGAGCGGATCCTCATGGCCGAACCACTTCGCCACCAGCGTCTGATTCACCACCGCCACCTTGCGACCGCCCGCCACGTCGCCCGCGTCCAGCATCCGGCCGCGCACCAGTTTCGCTCCGATAGTGCGCAGGTAGCCTTCGCTCACCAACTGATACATGCCGCGCCAGCGGTCGGCGTGCGTCTTCCCTGGAATATCGAGATCCGTGCCGATACCGCCATAGGGAGGCAATCCGCTGGTGGTTGTCGATTCGAGCACGCCCGGCAACGCGTTTACCCGCGCCAGTAACTGAGTAAAGAACCGCTGCTTCTCCGCCACCGTACGGTATTGGCCTCGCGGAAACGGTAGCCGCGCTACCAAAATGTGCCGCGGATTGAAGCCAAGGTCCGTCGTCTGCAGTTTCACGAAGGTCCGGATCATGACCCCCGCGCCGGTCAAAAGCACCAGTGAGAGCGCCAGCTCCACCACCACGAGCGCATTGCGCAGGCGCCCCCGCCGGAAGCCGCCGCTTACTCCGCGTCCCGAATCCTTCAGCGGTTCCACGATGTCCCGCCGCGCCATCTGGATCGCCGGCGCCAGGCCGAACACCAGCGCCGTGCAGATCGCCAGGCCCAGGCTGAACCACAGCACCGGCCAGTCCAGCCCGATCTCCGCCTCGTGCGGAATCGCGTTCTCCGGAATCAAGGCAACCAGCGCTTTGATTCCCGCCCACGCCAACCCGCACCCTAATACCGCACCGCCGACTCCCAACAGCACACTCTCCACCAGCAATTGACGAATCACGCGCCAGCGGCTCGCGCCCAGAGCCGAGCGGATCGCCATCTCGCGATCTCGCGCCGTGGAGCGCGCCAGCAGCATGTTCGCCACATTGGCGCAAGCGATCAGCAGCAGCAGCGCGACCGCCGCGCTCAGTGTCAGCAGCGTCTTCTTGAACGGCCCCACGATGCTATCCACGTAGCTGCTGGCCTCGATCGAGAAGCGCTTCGGAAAGTCCTTGGGATTAATTTGCGCCAGCCGCTGTGCGATCGGCAGCAGGTCCAATTCCACCTGCTTCAGCGTAACCCCGGGTTTGAGCCGGCCCTGGAAGATGAACCACCGGTCGCTCGACGGATCGAGATCGGCCGGCACCCAAAGGTCTGCCCCCCGCTTGGTGAAACGCTTGGGCATGATCCCGACCAGCGTCATTGGCGTGCCGTTGAGCACGAACTTGCGCCCCAGGATGGACGGGTCGCCGCTGAAGCGCTTCTGCCACATCTTGAAGCTCATCACGAAGACTGGCGGCGCTCCCGGCTTCGCGTCTTCCGGCGTAATCCCGCGCCCCAACTGCGGCGCAACGCCCAGGAAATCGAAGGTGTTCGGCGTCATGTACCCGCCGTCGAACTGCTCCGTGCCCTCCGGCGTCGTCCACAGCACGTCCTCGTTGCCGCCGCCCGTGTCCTCGCTGAAGACGTGGTTCCCGCGGCGGAACTCGATGTATTCCGTGGACTTGAAGAACGATCTTCCGCCCCCGCGGCTGCGATCCAGATCGTGAATGTTAAAGGCCGCGATCCGCTCCGCGTCCTTATACGGGAATGGCGAGACCAGAACGTTCTTGATCACGCTGAACATCGTGGTGCCCGCGCCGATGCCGAGCGCCAAAGTCACCATTGCCAGCACGGAGAACCCGGGATTGCTCCGGATTCCACGAAGTCCGTAGCGAAAATCCTGCCACAGAGACCGCATGGTTATCTGACGCTTCAGCGCGCCGGATGTTCCCATGAAAGGTGTGCACTACCCTTGGATGGTCCAGCAGACTCTCAGCGCCGGCGGACTCCACTTGCTAACCGCCCCCATCTTCGGCGCGATCCTCGGTGCATTCGGCGCACTCGCCTCACGCTTCAAACACCCCACCCCTAGCCCCGCATAAGCCCGCAAAGTCGCGCAAATCCACGCACGCCCGCCAGCTTCGAGCCCTTTGATCCCCTCTTGTTTATCGGCGTTCATCGGCGTTCATCGGCGTCGAACGTCTTTTCGCTTTGGTCGCCCTTATCTCACGCCTGCCCATCCACGCATATTTGCGCCTCGCGCCCTACCAGAATCTCTTCTTATAAAACAAGTCCACGTCGAACTGCCCATTCTGATCGCGCAACGCGATCGCCGACCATTGCGGATTGATCGCCCACTCCACCCGGATGATCTGCGAGTTACTCTGCGTCACATCCTGTATATAGGTGAACGTGATGTCCCGCGAGATCTGCTGCTGTAGCGTCAAGGTCGCCTGCGGCGTATTCGATGCCCCCGTAATCTGCGGATCGATCTTCAGCTTGCTCACGCCGAACAACCTCTGCAATCGCCCCGATACCGGGTTCGCCACCGCCGCCCCCAGTAGCGTGGACGCCCCGGACTGCCCAAGGCTCTGCTGCGGCGTCGTCGGAGCCCGCGCCGCCAGCACCGGGTCCGATGTCGGCGCCTTGCCGCTCCCCAACAGCGACACGATCTCCGTGAACTGCAGAGGCGGATCGCTTCGGTAAGAAAGCTTCAGGCGGTCCACCGGACCCGAGACCGTCAGCGACACATCCACGCCCTGCACCGTCGTCTCCAGGTCCAAATTTAAAATCGGCTCGATCTTGTTCGGGTTGTAGAACGTTACCGTACCCTGGTCGATCGTATATTTCGTGCCGGAGAATACCACGTCCCCTTCGGTCACCTGGACCCGCCCTAGCATTCCAGGATGGTCCGGATCTCCGCGCAGCGTCAGATTCGCAGTCGCCTGAAGATTCTCCGTGAGTCCCGTGCGGAATTGAACGTCCGGCGAGGTCTGTATCTTCACGTCGAACCGCATCCCCGCAAGGATTCCCGAGCTCACCGATTGCGGCTGGGGAGGCGCCGCCGCCGAGTTGAAGAAACTCCCCATATCGGAATGCGAGTGCAGCGCCACATCCTGAATCGTCACCGTTCCCGACAGCAGACTGCGCGACGATGTCCCAGCCAGCGAGAGATTCGCCGACGTCTCCGTCGTAATCGTCGTTGGATACGCCACCCGGATCCGGTTCGCCCGCGCCTGCACCCGGAACTGCATCTCCGGTCCGCCATAACTCGCAAACCCCGACAGGCTGATCTTGCCTCCGCCCGTTTCCCCGTTAAGATTCTGAATTACCGCCTCTGTCCCGTTGAACGCCACCACGCCGTTCGCATTCGAAATCCCATTCGGCAAATCGACCATGTTGAACGACGCGTTCTGCAGTTCCAGCCGCCCGTTGATCACCGGTTTCGCCGTACTCCCTGTCACCGCCGCGTTCAGCGTCACTGCGCCCGACGAGAAGATATCCGGACTCAACGCCTCCAGCGCGTCAAGTTTCACATTGCCGTCCACCCTCAAGTTGACCGTACCGGTGCCGACGATCGACGCCGTCCCCGTCACCACCAGATTCGTCGAAGGCCCGGCGATCTTGGCCGACCGGACCGTGATCTGCCCGCGATCGAGCGACGCTACGATCGGCCCGTCGTTATGCAGTTCCAAGTTCACTCGCGGCTTGTGCATCACACCCGTCGCCACCGAGTGCGCCTCCAGTTTCGTCAACTGCAGCGTCCCCCGCAGATCCTGCGTGCGCCCCACCGGACCCGACACACTCACCTCTCCATCGAGCGATCCGTCGAAGGTCTGCACCGTGCTCTGCAGGAACGCGTTCAATCCCGAGTAAGTCACGTTCGCGAACTTCACCTGCGCATCCACCGGATAGTCGCCGCCCAGTTCCATCCGTCCGTTGCCCGTAATCGTGGAGCGCGCGAAATTCGAGTTGAGCGCGAACACCACCTGTTTGCCCTGAGTCTGTGCCGTCGCCGTCAGATCGCCCAGCGGCTTCTTCTCCAGCGCCAGTCCGTGCGCACCGACATTTGCATTGAGAGCCGAGAACAGCGGCGCCGCGTTCTTCCGCAGCGTCGCCGCGCCATCCGCCACGATCTCCGCCACGCCCGTCAGTCCGGGCTTCGCCTGCTGCACCGCGTGCAGGCTGCCGAGCTGAATCTGATTGCTGCGCACATGGAACGTAACGCGCCCATCTTGCAGGTCGCCCACCGGATGTTCCAGCGACGCCGTCAGCTCGATCGACGACGCGCCCGCGGCCAGAAGCATGTTCGTCACCCGGATCGACTGATTCGTGTAAGCGATGTTCCCCGCCAGCCTCGAAAACGGTTCGTCGTACGCCTTGCCGTTGACCACCGTCAGATTCACATTCGCCTGCGGCGCGTCCAGCGTGCCTGACACATCGCCCGTCGCAGAGAACGTTCCGCTCACCGGCAAATCGCGCCGCCCCGCTACTGCCAGCACGCGATCGATCGGCAGATTCGCGATCTGCAAGTTCGCTGTCGTGTCGTGCTTACCCGTCAGCAGCGATCGCCCGTTCACCCGGATCGTCGACCCCGCGAAATCGGAGTTCACGTTGTACTGAACCGTCTGCCCAGCCGTGTTCGCCGTCGCCGTCAAATCGCCCAGCCGCTTGCCTTCCATCTGCAGCCCGCGCACCGACGCGTTGGCCGTCAACGCCGTCAACTGAACCTCGGTCCGCTGAGTCTCGGCGGCCACCTGCCCCGTCACATCCGCATTCAACGTCAGTGCTCCGGCCAGCCCCGGACGGTCTTTCACCAACTGTTGGAATTGCGCGAGCTGCACCTGGTTGCTCGCCACATGCACACGGAACGTGCCGTGCTTCAAATCATTCGGAGCGTGCCGGTAGCTGGCATTCGCGTCGACCCGTGAAGGTCCCGCCACGAATGCCAGCGTCGGCACATCGATCGAGCCCTGCGTCATCACTGCGTGCGCCGCGAGCGAATCGAACCGCTCGCCTTCGATCGATCCCTTGACCACCGTGATATCCGCCGTCCCTTGCGGATCGCTCACGGTGCCATTCACATGCGCGTCCACGGTCAGCGCCCCGGTCACCGGCACTGCTTGCGCCTGCCCGGCCAGCGCCAGCACATCCTGAACATCGGCATTGCGCACCGTCGCATCCGCGCGCAGCGCGCCCGAATTCTCCAGCTTCCAATTGCGCAACCCCACCGCCGCCGCAAAGTTCGCCTGCAACGGGCCGTGCGTCAACACGCCGTTGCTCACCGACGCTCCGGATTTCGACGCGTCGAAGTCCGTCGCCAGGCGCGTGAACGGCCGGCCCTCCGCCGTGAAGTTCGTAGCCAGCACCGTCCCGTTGATGTGCGGTGCGCTCAGCTTGCCGGTCACCGTCGCCGTCACCGTCGCATTTCCGGCCGGCCCGAACTTCACCGGAAGGTCCCCCGCCACGGGCCGCAGATCTCCCAAATCGCGAGACACTGCGCGCACTTCGATCCGCTGCCCCAGTCCGCCCGATAGGTCGATGCGCGTGTGCGGCAGCGTGAGATAAGACTTGGCCAGCGTCACCGTGTCGGCGCGGCCGTTGTAGTCCACATTCAGGCGTCCCGATACCGGCACCCCGCGCCGCCCCGGAGTGATCCCCAGCCCCGCATGCGCCACCACCGCCGAAGGATTCTTGATACTGCCCTCCGCCTGCACCGGTCCCGTGACGACGCCGTCATACCCCAACGGCTTGGCCGTCATCGCCCGCGCCACCTGGTCGATATCGAAATTGTGCAGCTCGCCCGAAAACTTGAATCGGTCGAGCTGTTCCACCGACCCGTTCCCGGTCAGCGTCCCGCCGAGCGCGCCCAGCCGCATCCCGTTCAAGTCGATCCGATTCGCATCCGCGCGGACCGCACTCGCCAGGCTGACCCCTGCAATCTGCGTCGTCCCCTGGTGAAACGCCAGATTGCGCGCATCCAGGTTTGCCGTGACCTGATAATCGTTCGCGTTGTTGTACCGCCCGCTGCCGCCCACGTGCGCCGTGCCCTCCGGCCGCCCCGCGACGCGGAACAACTTCCCCAACTCCCCGAGGGCCAGCGTGCCGCCGAACTGCACCTGCTTCGCGCTCCCCGACGCTTCGATGTTCGTCTGCCCCAGGTTTACCTTCGCGTTCTGCACGCGGATCCCGGCATCGTCCATCGACGCCGTCACGTCGGCGTTCAGCACCGAGGGACCATGTACCGTATCCAGCGGAATTCCCAGCGCCGCGATCTGCTTCGCCTCGTCCAGCGCCACCCGCGCGATCACGTGCGCATTCGTCCGCGGCGCCGCCAGGTGTTCCATCGCCCCCGTGATCCGCACTTCCGATTTCGGCGTGCGCAGCCAGGCATTGTCGAACCCGATCCTGTCCTTCTCCAGCGTCAGCGGAAGTTTCACATCGACGTGCAGCGAATTCACGTAGAGCGGGCTCATGTCGATCTCGCCCGTGTAGCGCTGGTTCACCAGGTTGAAGCCGATCTGCGCGCGCAAATTCTCGCCGCTGGCGTTCAGGGCATTTTTTCTGTCGGCGAACTTGATGTTGCCATTGCGCAGATCGAACTTGCCGATCGCCAGATCCACTACCGTCTGTAGCGCCGTCTTGTCGCTCTTCGCCCCGGGCACCTTCGGCGCCGGTACATTCGTACGCCCGTCCGGCGATACGATCACGTTTACTTGCGGCTTTTCGAGCAGCAGGTAGGCGATATCGACGAAACCGCGGAACGGCGACAGCAGCTTCAAATCCACCTGCAACAGATCCGCGCGCGCCAGCGGAGCTTCCGTCGCCGGCTCGAGCCCGTGCAGCACGAAGTTACGAACCTTCGCGCGCAGATGCGTCCAGTCGAATTCGAACGACCCGATCTCCGCGCGCCCGCCCGTTCCATCCTCCACCGCCGCGATGATCTTCTGCCGCACCATGTTGCGGAACCAGTCCGTCTGCACGATCACGATGCCCGCAACCAGCAGCACCACGATCAGCCCGAGGATTCCGCC
Source organism: Candidatus Solibacter sp. (assembly GCA_025463045.1). Taxonomy (GTDB): domain Bacteria; phylum Acidobacteriota; class Terriglobia; order Bryobacterales; family Bryobacteraceae; genus Solibacter. The sequence goes on along the minus strand of JAOAPT010000721.1, from coordinate 4,360 downwards.
GCCTGCCCACAACAAAATCTTCTTCGTCTTGCTCATTGCCGTACTCACTGGGTTGCACTCACTGGGTTGCACTCACTGGGCCACACTCACTGGGCCACACTCACTGGGCCACACTCACTGCGTTGCATTCACTGGAAGGCCGCCTTCTTGAACTGAATGCGCGTCACGCTCCGCGCCTGCTTCAACCAGACATCCATCTGGTCTTGTACGGCCGCCACCCCGTCCGTCGCCCGGTCGGCCGACTGATTCGGCGCCTGCGTCGGCGCCAGTGTCGCCATGTGGAATCGCTGATCGGTAAACCGCAGCGCCGCCGCCTGCCATAGCAGGTGCCGCTTCAGCTCGTCCTCCGTCAGCCCGTATTTCTGAAGCGCCGCGTGATACGCCGGGATGCTCCGGTAGTTCTTCTGCCGGAAATTCCGCAGCACCGCGTCGCCTTCGCTCTCCACCGGCATCGCGTACCCGCCGACCTGCATTTCATTGCGGATCAATAGCTGATCGACCAGCCGTTCCGCCGCCGCCTTCCTCGCCTCCGGCCCGAGATCCAGCGGCTCCTCATTCAGAAACGCCGTCAACCGCGCCTCCAGAATTACCTCCGATTCCGTGATCGCCTGGTTCCCCACTACCACCGCCACGCGATCGATTACCCCGGTCTGCGCACCCGCCGCCAGATACCACATCACCCCCACAAGAGCCCGTGTCATGTCAGAATGCCTGTCCAATGGAAAAGAAGAACTGAAAGTGGCTGACGCGTTGACGTACCGGCTGCGCCGTGTTGTTTAGCAACTCCTGGTACGTCCCCTTCAAGCCGTTGAACGCCGGGGGGTTCAAGCTGTACGCCAGATCCACACGCACCGGACCTACCGGCGTTCTATACCGGATTCCGAATCCCGCCGCATGTACCATGTAATTGAAATCCGTGATGTCGCGCTGCTTGTACCGGAATGAAATGCTCTTCAGGTCCGAATACACATTGCCCAAATCGTGGAATAATACGCCGGTGATGTTGTCGCTCAGAAACGGGAAGCGCAATTCTGTCGAGTGAAACAGCAGCGCATTCCCGCCGATCGCAAATCCCGTGAACGTGTCGCGCGGACCCGCCTGGTTGTCCGGAAAGCCGCGGTGCGAGTTCGCGCCGCCGCCGTACAAGCGCTCCGGCAGTGGAACATACTGAGCCGGATCTTCCGTCGCCCGAATTCGGAACGGATGAATCAATCCGAACTGTGTGTTACTTGCCAGCACCAGACCGCCGTGCAGGGGCTTGTAATACGAGTTGCGCCCCAGGAACCGAAGATAATTCTTGTCGCCGCCGAAGAAATGTTCCGCCAACGCGACATCGATCGAATTGTAGATTCCGCGATGCGCGTCCACCGGATCGTCGCGCCGGTCCTGGATCACATTCGCCGCGAGGCTCGCGATCTTTGCAGGCTGCGACAGGAGCGGAATCAAGCCCGGATTGATTTTCAACGTGCTCTGATCAACGCGCACGTCGCGCCAGGTGTACCGCCACAGCGCGGTTATCGACTTCGAGAGCCGCTGTGACAATTGCATCGCCCCTTCGTAGCGCACCGCCGTAAACGTGCGCACGTCGCGGGTATTGTCGTAAAGCGCCGTGAAGGAAAGGTTGCGGCCGTCCACGTTGCGGTAGCGCGGCGCCAGATAATCCAGCGACACGCGGTGGTCGAGCGTGGAATAGCGGCTCTTGAAATTCAAGCTGTGCCCGAGACCCCACAGGTTCAACCGGCTGGCCTCGAAGCTGCCGCGCGGCGAGAATCCCGTTGCGCCGGCGGGCTGGTCCAGGCTATCCTGCGCGCCTCCGATGCGCGCCACTTCGGCGCCGAACCCTACCGCGACATACCAGCGATGCCCTTCCGTAAGGTGGAAAAGCACGTACTTGTTCTCCGTGTCCCCCTGCGGATTCTGAATCGCCATATCGACCTTGTCGAAGACCCCCAGATCGTACAATCCGCGCTGCATCGCTCCCATTTGCGTCCACGACAGCGGCTCGCCGGTCTTCAGCAGGATGTTCGGCTTGACCAGCCGCATCCGTGTCTTTCGCATCCCGCTGATCAGCACGTCCCGCACGTACCGCGGCGATCCCGGCTTCACCACGTACACCAGGTCTAGCTCGTGGCGCGCAGGCACTTCCTCGAGCCGCCAGTCGAACGACACATCCGGATAGCCGGATGATTGGTACACGTTGAGAATCGTGTCCCGGTCCAGTCCCACGTTGGTTTGGCTGAACGGTTGCCCCGGCAGAGAGGCCAGCCGCTGCAAAATCGTCGCCCGGTCATTCCGGTCGAGCCCCTGCACGTCGAGTTTGCCCACCGTGTACTGCGGCCCCTCTTCGACCTCTATCGTGACCGCGACATTGCCCGCTTTACCCTGGTAATCGTCAACCGTCAGCGCGGTCACCTTGCAATCGCGAAATCCGTTGTCACGATACAGCGCCTTGATCGCCTCTTGATCGCGCTTGGCGAACCCCTGGCTATACCGGCCGTGCCGCAGCCGGACAAATCCCGCGGGCTGCAAAAACATGCGCTCGCGAATCGTTTCCGTTTTGAAATATTTGTTCCCCGTGACGTCGACCTTCACGACCTTGTGGCGCTCGCCCAGCCCGATCACATAGGTAATCTCTTCCTGGTCCGGCGTCACCTTTCGATCTTGAAAATCGACCTCGACATCGAAGTAGCCCTGGTTCTGAAAATAGTCGCGCAGGTTGGCCACCCCTCGCACCAGGAGGTCGCGATTGACCGCTTCTTCGTCGAAGATCGGCACGTACGTCTGCAGCTTGCCTTTGGAAATCTTCGCCCCGCTCGCCTTCACCTTGACCTTGGGACCGCCATCGGCGCGGATCGTTGGTTTCACCGTATTGCTCGCAGCGTTATAGTCCACGTGGTCCATCGCCACATCGGCAGTCAGCCGCTCGTCCTTGTTGTAGCGCTTGCGAATGTTTTGCACGCCGGCTTGCTGGTTCGACGCAGTGGCCTGTTTCCAGCGGAACCAGCCCTTGTACTTGGTAGCCTTGGCGAGCTGTTCGGGCGGCACCTTGGTGTCGCCCGTAATCTCCGGCTGGCTCAACCGCGCCCGTGTGCCCGAGCTCACCTGAATCGTCAGCGAGACCTGCTGGTGCTCGTTGTCCCGCTCCACGTGCGGCTCGATCGTGCCCTGGTAGAGCCCGTTCCGCGTCATCAGATTCTGAATGCGCCGCTTGGCCGCGTCGATGTCTTCGTCATTGAACGGAGCACCCAGTTCGAGCCGCGCCGCATTCTCAAGCTGTCCTTCACTCGGCGGCAGACTGACTTTGCCCCGCACTTCCACCGGCCCCGTGAACCACTGCTCCGTCGTGCGAAAGATAAGCACAAGACCAGTGGGAGTGGACTCCCACGTCACCTCGATATCCTGATATTCACCCGTGTTGTACAGCCGTTTGATCGCATCGCGGATTTCCGCCTGCCGGAGCGGCATTCCCGGCTGGATCGCTACCAGGCGATTCAGGTCCGCACGCGCTACAGGTTGTAGCGGAGGCTCGAACCGGACTCCCTGAATCGGCCGTCCTTCATATTCCTTGGGAATGGAGAGGTCGTCAGATCTCAAACCCGGTAGAAAGACCAGGCAACTCACTACCAGGCAGCGCACCACCAACCCCGGAATCGCCATAGCTAGGTATAAGTGAGCAAGCCGGTTGCCCTAGTTCGTGAACTCACGATTGTGGTCAGCGTCCCCCATTTCTCAACTCGACCAAGACCCCTGGCATCCACTCCGCTGGACAATCCCGTGCCAGCCGACCACGACTTCGCCGCACAGAGAGCAGCTTCCACGCCGGTCCCCGCTTTGGCCCCGCTATCGCGAGGCCCCGGGCAGCCGACCGTATCTGTGCCGCACGGAGAGCAGTTTCTTCGCCGCGCGCATTTTTCCCCAATTCGCGATACCCCGTCCCAGCCGACCCAACTGCCGCACGCGGCGTGCCGCGCCTCACCTTACCCCGCTACTATCGCGATACTCCGTGCCAGCCGACCCAAACTGCCCCGCAAGGCGCACCGTTCCTCGCTGCTCGCCACACCTTATCCCCACTATCGCGATACAACCGGGCCAGGCAAGCACCACTTCACCTTATGGCTCGCCGCTCTCAGCCGCGCCCCTCACCTTAATTGACCCCGTATCGCGATACCCGGGCCAGCCGACAGTCACTGCACCGCACGGCGCGCCGTTCTTCGCCCACCGCACCTAACCCGCTACTATTGCGTCACTCCGCGCCAGCCGACCGCAACTGCGTTGCACCGACTCCGTTCGCCGCGACGCACTTTGACTCCGCACTATCCCGTGCCAGCCGACCGCATTGTGCCGTACATAGCGAAGTCTC
>JAOAPT010000715.1 GCA_025463045.1 Candidatus Solibacter sp. | reverse complement strand
CGGGCGGCGCGGGCCGTGGCGCTGTATCTGCTGGCGAGCGCGGAAGGGGTGGAGGACGTGCCGCGACTCTCGCGCGAGTGGGATGAAGTGTTCGACGACGCGCGGCGGGTGGGGGACGGATTCGCGCTTGGGTTCCGCGCGTTGGCGATCGGGCGGTGGCACGTCGGGGCGGGCGGGCTGGCGCTGGCGCGCGGCGGAGAAGGGCGGGCGGTGGCGGAGCGGGCCATGGAGAATCTGGAGGAGGCGGCGCGGTTGTTTGAGCAGCAGGGGATGGATCCGTGGGGAGTTTATGCGGGCGTGCAACAGACGAAGGCGCTGATGGATCTCGGAAGGTACCAGGAGTTGGATCCGGCGGTGAGAGCGTTGGAGGAGGAGGTGAATCGGTTTCCGATTCTGGCGTCGCATTTGTATGAGGCGGTGTGGCAGATGGAGCGGGCGTTCGGGAAGGCAGATGCGGAAGAGTGGTATCGGCGGGCGCTCGGGTGTGCGGAGGAGAGCGGGCTGGAATGGCGGGTGAAGATGCTGGTGGATGCGGGGAAGTGAGGCGGGCATTTCGTGACGCTATGACGTTTGACATAATATGCCATGCGTCATAGACTGAGGGTTGATCCGGTCGTTCAGGTGCGCGGAGACGGCATCGCTTTTTGAGGACCAGCGGGTTCGGCGATTTCAAGCGATCGAAAGGGTTGCGCGACGCAAACTGCTGTACTTGCATCGGGCGGTGCGACTGGAGGATTTACGGGTGCCTCCCGGCAATCAACTGGAGTTGCTGAAGGGCGACCGGGCGGGGACGTACAGCATTCGCATCAACGACCAATGGCGAATCTGCTTCGGCTGGCGGGATGGCGACGCGTATGGCGTCGAGATTGTGGATTACCACTAAAGGAAGCGGGGGAACGGCAATGAAAACCTCAAAGCGCCTGAATCCGATTCATCCTGGGGAGATTCTCCTGGAGGATTTTATGAAGCCGCTGGGGATTAGCATCAATCGGTTGGCTCGCGATCTGGATGTGCCGCCGAATCGAATCGGCGCAATCGTCAATGGGACTCGTTCGATTACAGCGGATACGGCGTTGAGGTTGGGAACTTACTTTGGTGTCTCGCCGGAGACGTGGCTCGGGCTACAGGTGGACTACGATCTTCGCGTGATTCGTCAGAGCGTGGGGGACCAGATCATCCGCAGGGTTCGCACGCGGCCGGCGGCGTGATCCTACATCAGCGTCAAAGGGTCGACGTCGATGACGAGGGCGGTGGCGGACCATTTGTGGTCGACGGCGTAGGTGCGGATTTTTTGGAGAAGCTCGTTTAGACTCTTGCGGCTCGCGGCTTTGATCAGGAATTGGTAGCGGTACTCGTTTTTCAAGCGGGGGACGGGGGCTTCGGCGGGGCCCATGACGCGGAGTTTGTCGGGTGGAGGATTTAAGAGGAAGCCGAGGTCGGTAGACATGCGGAGCGCCATTTCCTTTTTCTCGCTGCGGACCAGGACATTGGCCATGGCGGCGAAAGGGGGATAGTGCATGAGGCGGCGAAAATTTAATTCCTTTTCATAGAAGGCCTGGTAATCCTGGGCGGCGGCGAGGCGGACGGCGTAGTGGTCGGGATTGATCGTCTGCACCAGAACGATGCCGGGGACGGAGCCGCGGCCGGCGCGGCCGGCGACCTGGGTGAGGAGTTGGAAGGTGCGCTCGGCGGCACGGAAATCGGGCATGCCGAGGCCGATGTCGGCGGAGATCACACCGACGAGGGTGACATTCGGAATGTCGTGGCCCTTGGCGATCATCTGGGTGCCGACAAGCATGTCGTAATTGCCCTCGCGGAAATCGTTGAGGATATTTTCGTACTGGCGTTTGCCGCTGACGGTGTCGCGATCGAGGCGCGCGATACGGGCGGCGGGGAAGGCGCGGTGGAGTTCCTCTTCGACGCGCTCGCTGCCCATGCCGAGGAAATAGATGTGCTCGCTATCGCACTTGGGACACTTGGTGGGAACCTTCTCGGCGTAGCTGCAGTAATGGCAGAGCAGGCGGCGGTCACGCTTGTGATAGGTGAGGGTGAGCGAGCAGTTGATGCACTGGATGCGCTCGCCACAGGCTCGGCAGGCGACGAAGCTGGAGAAGCCGCGGCGGTTGAGGAGGACGATGGTCTGCTCGCCCGATTCGACGCGGCCGCTGAGAGCCTCGATTAGCTTGCGCGAAAAAGTATCCTGCTTGCGCGTTTCGAGAAACTCTTCGCGCATATCGATCAGCTCGACGGTCGGCATGGGGCGGGCTTCGATGCGGCCGGGGAGTTCGAGCAGCGTGTACTTGCCCTTCTCGGCGTTGTAGCGGCTCTCGAGGCTCGGCGTGGCACTGCCGAGCACGACGCACGCATTCGAGGCTTGCGCGCGAACGATCGCCACATCGCGTCCGTTGTAGCGCGGATTCTCTTCCTGCTTGTAGCTGCCATCGTGTTCTTCATCGACGACGATGAGGCCGAGATTTTGCACCGGGGCGAAGACACCGGAGCGGGTGCCGACGACGACGCTGGCGGCGCCGGAGCGAATGCGGCGCCACTGCTCGGTGCGTTCGACGTCGGTGAAGGCGGAGTGAAGGATGGCGACGCGATCGCCGAAGCGGGAGAAGAACTGGCCGGCCATCTGGGGCGTGAGCGCGATTTCGGGGACCATGAGGAGCGCGCTGCGTCCGGCGGCGAGGGCGGTTTCGATGGCGCTGAGGTAGACCTCGGTCTTGCCCGAGCCGGTGACGCCATGGAGGAGGAAGGTTTGGAAGCGGTGGGCTTCGATGGCGGCGTGGATCTGTTCGAAGGCGGTCTGCTGTGCGGGATTGAGATCGTGGCGGGCGCGGATGGCGGCCTTGACTGCGACGGTTTCGGGCTTGAGCGTGACGGCGCCTTTGCGCGCGAGTGAGCGGGCGGCGGGGCTGACGTTCTTGATGGCGTCTTCGAGTTCCTTGAGATTGTGCGAGCCGGGGTGAAGTTCGAGGAAGGCGCGGAGTTCGCGCTCGGGCTTGTTGTACTTGCCGTCCTTCGGATTCGCGGCGAGTTCGACGCGCAGGCGCTCGGACGGGGCGCGGAGAGGATCGCGCTCGGTCTGGACGTCTTCGGAGGCGATGAAATTCTTGCGCTGGAGCGCGCGAATTGCCTTGTCGGCGAGCGGGAAGGCTTTCGCGAGATAGGCAGCGGATAGGGGGCGCTTCTCCAGCATGCGCAGGATTTGGGTGACGGGATCGTCGGGGGATGAATCGAGGAGGAGTTGGCGGGCGGCGTCGCGGCCGGCGTCGGTAAGGGTCCAGATTTTGCCGCGGCGGATTTCGGAGGCGAGGGGCAGCATGCCGCGGAGGACGTCGCCGAGCGGGCAGCAATAATAGCCGCTGATCCAGCGGCCGAGGGCGAGGAGTTCGGCGGAGAGGACGGGTTCGGAATCGAGGAGGCGGAGCGCGTCGCGGGTGGGGACGTCCGGGCGGTCGTCATGGCAGCGGAGGATCACGCCGGTGAGTTTGCGGGTACCGAAGGGGACGAGGATGCGGCTGCCGGGGCGGACGCGATGACGCAGGGTATCGGGCAGTGAATACGTGAACGGCTGATCGAGCGGGACGGGCAGACTGACGTCGCAGAAGAGGTAGGATCCCTCGGGCATGGAAACTTCAGGATAGCGGAGTGCGAGGGAGTGGCTGCGGGACGGGGGAGTCGAGGGAGTCAGAGTGGCGGGTGGGCACGCTGTCGCGTGCCCACCAGGTTAGAGGCCTACGGGATCGCTCATGCGTTCGCGAATGTCGTTTGGGTCGGATGAGGCGTAAGTGCTTCGATGAGATTGCGCTTTGTCGAAGTGTTGGTGGAAGTCGGGAACGACTTCGCCGATGAAATCCTTGACGCGGGTGGCGGCCACCCCGATCAAGGCTCCTTTGATGTTGTCCCAGGTTTGGAGCGTCTTGTTGCTCTCGCGATCGGCGGCACGGGGGCCGGAAGAACGCCGGGTATAGCGATTGCGCTTGGCGCCGTTCATCATCGCTCCCAGAAGGACGCCGCCGCCGAAGGCCACTCCGATCATGGTCATTGGATTGTTTTCGAACTGACGGCGCCAATCAGTGACGGACTTTACTTTGTTTTCGAGCTCCTGAAGATTGGCGCCCAAGTCTTCCCGGGTGTGCTCAATGTGATTTTCTATTTGGTTTGTTGTTGTACCCATTCGACGTTCTCCTTGATGCTGTGAAGCGTTTTATCGGGGGTGGCATGCACCTGCTTAAGCTGTTTTTTGCCGGCGGTCAGTGCAATTGCTGCAGCGACACCCATGACGACGGCCACGACGAGAGCGGCAGCCCAATCGGGCATGACGCGAGTGAGCCCGTAGACGAGCGCCAAAAGCGCGAAGAAAGTGGCAAAGAGCCCGGCGACTGCGCCACCACCGAGGAGCGCTCCGGCAGATTTCGTTTTGACGAGTTCCTGGCCGATCTCGGTTTTCGCGAGGCGAATTTCCGAGCGGAGGATTTCCTGAATGTTGCGGACGATGTCCTGGAGTAATTCTGAGAACGAACGCTCACCCATGGGCATGAGATGTTCCTTTCCAGCGAGGGCTAATCGTTATTGGAGAAGGCCCGTCCCACCAGGAAGCCGATTACGGCGGCGCCCAGAAGGGCCGGCCCGGGATTGTTTCTGACGAGTTGCTCCAGGTCGGCGACCATGGAGTTCACGTCGTGTTCGCGGACATACTCGGCGGTCGCATTGAGCTTGTCGGCGGCGCTGTGGGCGAGATTGGAGACTTTTTCGCCGCCCGGCAGGCTGTCGGCTTTCTCACGCAGGGTGGAGGCGGCGTCCTGCAATCCGCCGGCAGCGGCCTGCCGGTTGTTGTCGATCTTCTCGGCGGCGGTGCGGCCGAGGTCGGCTACTTTGTTCTTGGCTTGAGATGCGGCGTCCGATATCTTGTCGGCCGCATTCGAAGCCAGGTCGCTGTCAGGGTAGGAAACGGATGAAGTATTGGTATCCATGAATAAACCTCGGTACGGGTTGGAGCAGGCTCGTCGCCAAAGTATGGGGCATACAGTTTGTTGGACGTCCAGGACGGCCCGATATGCCATGCTGGGGCTATGCGAGACTCGGAGACCATCGAAACCGAACTGATGGAGATCAGCGCGATCGCCGATGATGGCGTGAAGTTGGAGCGGATCGTAACGTGGTGCGCGACGCATCCCGACGAAGTTCCGTTCGCGATTCATCAGTTGCTGAGCTGGCGGAGCAAGGACGAGGCGGCAACCGGCTGATTGCGGACACGGCTGCCGAACATCGCGCGATTGTTCCGGACGGCCGCGGACGCAGAACGGATTCACGCGGAAGGGCATCTGAGACGCAGGAGAATCTCCAAGCCGCGATCGAGGGTGAGACGTACGGGTTCACCACGATGTACCCGCCGATGCTGGAGCACGAAGGCGGAGAATCATCGGGCGAAAACCATGTTCGGCTTCGCGATGAAGGCCGCGGCGGCGGGCAAGGATTTTACGGAGATGACATCCTACGTCTGTCCGGTATGCGGCAACATTGAATTCGGCAATCCGCCGGATGTGTCCCCGATCTGCGGGCTGAAGGCCGAGCGGTTTGGCCTGATGGCTTAGGGTTACTTCTTTTCCACGGTGACGCTTTTCGTGACGGAGGTCATCCAGGCCTGGTGTCGATCATAGGAGAACGCCCTGGCGGCATAGCCGCGGAC
>JAOAPT010000708.1 GCA_025463045.1 Candidatus Solibacter sp. | reverse complement strand
TTACCGGAAATACCGGCCCGATCGGTCCCACCGGACCGCAAGGAATCCAAGGCATTAGCGGGTTGACGGGCCCGACTGGTCCGACCGGTCCTCCCGTCGCCTTCCAAGGCACGTGGAGCAACCTGGTTACCTATGCGGCTGGCGACGCCGTCTTCTTCGGCGGCTCGAGCTACATCAGCCTCATCAATGGCAACACGAGCAGTGTGCCCAGCAATGGCGCAGCGTGGGCCCTGCTCGCGCAACAGGGCTCGGTGGGCTCCGCTGGTCCGGCCGGTCCGACGGGCCCAATCGGTCTCACCGGAAACAGCGGTCCGATCGGGCCGACCGGACCGCAGGGAATCCAAGGAGTTATCGGGGTGACAGGTCCGACCGGTCCGACCGGCCCGACCGGCCCTCCCGTCGCCTTCCAAGGCACGTGGAGCAACCTGGTCACCTATGCGGCTGGCGACGCCGTCTTCTTCGGCGGCTCGAGCTACATCAGCCTCATCAATGGCAACACGAACAGTGTGCCCAGCAATGGCGCACCGTGGGCCCTGCTCGCGCAACAGGGCTCGATGGGCCTGGCTGGTCCGGCCGGTCCGACCGGCCCCATCGGCCTGACCGGAAATACCGGCCCGATCGGGCCGACCGGACCACAGGGAATCCAAGGAGTTATCGGGGTGACGGGCCCCACTGGTCCGACCGGTCCTCCAGTCGCGTTTCAAGGCACCTGGAGCAACCTGATCACCTACGCAACCGGCAACGCCGTCTTCTTCAGCGGCTCGAGCTACATCAGCCTCACCAATGGCAACATCGCGAATACGCCTACCAATGGCGCACCCTGGGCGTTGCTTGCCCAACAGGGAGGAACCGGCGCCACTGGCCCGACCGGTCCAACCGGTCTGACCGGGAATATCGGCCCCGCGGGCCCGACAGGTCCGCAGGGAATTCAAGGCATCACCGGCGTTGCCGGTCCGACTGGTCCGACGGGCCCGACCGGCCCTCCCGTTGCTTTCCAAGGGACTTGGAGCAACCTGACCACCTATACAACCGGCAACGCCGTCTTCTTCAACGGCTCGAGCTACATCAGCCTCACCGGCGGAAACACCGGCAATACGCCCACCAACGGCGCACCCTGGGCACTGCTCGCCCAACTGGGAGCGGCCGGATCCACTGGTCCCACGGGACCAGGCGGCTCTGCCGGACCCTCGGGCGCTGCGGGCGCCACCGGACCCACCGGACCCACGGGTCCGTCCGGCAACTCCAGCGGGTCAAATATCTTCGGCGTCGCGACGTCGGCAGTGCCTCCGTTCTATAAGATCCCCTTCGAGCTCGGATCGGGAGTGGCAGCCGAGGCAAACGCCCAGAGCTGGTTTAGCGCCGGATGTCCCAACGGCGTCGCCAACCTTCACGCCGATATCTTTCAGGGAGGCGGTGCCGCGATAGCCGCCACCGGCAGCATGGATGTCGCTTTCCGCGTGAACGGGGCATCGGTGCTCACGTGTACCATTGGCAGCGGGCAATCCGCTTGTAGTAGCATCGGCACGAGTGCGGCGGTATCCGGCGGTTCCCTGGTCAATTTTGCGGTGCTGACCGGACCTGGATCCGCGGGCAACTTCTTCCGCTTTGGAATCGCATGTAAGTAACACCCTGGCGGCGGCCCGATTTTCGCCTCCAACAGCTGCCACACGATATAATCATCATCGAATGGACATTTACGAGGAACTGGTGCGCCTTCGCAATCTCGGCCAGAAGTGCGCCCTCGCCACCATCGTCCAAGTCCGCGGATCGATCCCGAGCTACGAGTCAGCCAAACTCCTCGTTCGCGAGGACGGCTCCATGGCCGGCACTATCGGCGGAGGCTGCGTCGAAGCTGACGTCTGGACCGCCGCCCGGGAGGTCATCGCCACGGAACGCCCCAAGCACCTCACCTTCAACCTCGGCCAGGACGCCGCCTACGATAACGGTCTCATTTGCGGCGGCCAACTCGACGTTTTTGTCGAGCCCGTACTCCCCGTCCCCCACGCTTTTATCTTCGGCGCCGGGCACATCTCCAAGAGCCTCTCGAAGGTCGCCAATCTCGCAGGGTTCGCCACGGTGGTGATCGACAACCGCGATACCTTCGCCAATCGCGAACGCTTCCCCGAAGCCGCCGACGTCCACGCCGCCGAATACGAGGAAGTCTTCCCGAACCTGAATATCAACGAGACCAGCTACCTGATCATCGTCACCCGCGGACACCGCGACGACATGCGCGTCCTGCAACTCGCGATCGCCACCCCGGCCCGCTACATCGCCATGATCGGCAGCAAACGCAAGGTGCTCAACGTCGTCCGCGAACTGGAGAAGGAAGGCATCTCCCGCACCGCGTTCGATCGCATCCACGCGCCCATGGGCCTCGATATCGGCGCCATCTCGCCCGAAGAAATCGCGATCGCGGTGACCGCGGAGATGATCGCCGTGCGCCGCAACGCTCCGTCGAACTGGCGCTCGCTTTCGCTGTCGGTCTTCGCGGGCGCGGAGCAGACCGCAAGCGCCAAGTGAGCTGCACCGGACTCATCCTCGCGGCCGGCGAATCCCGCCGCATGGGCTCGCCCAAAGCGCTCCTCCGCTATCGCGAGGCGACCTTCCTCGATACTCTTATCGCCCTCTTCGAAACTCGCTGCGACGCGGTCATCGTCGTACTCGGCGCGCACGCCGACCTCATCCGCGAGCGCACCACCCGCCCCGCGACCTTCGTCTTCAACGCCGACTATCTCGACGGCCAGACCACTTCCATGCAGTGCGGACTCCGCGCCGTTCCGCCCGAGTCCGAGGGTGTTCTCTTCACTCTTGTCGATCACCCCGCCGTGGGCGCCTCCACGGTCGACGCCCTCCTCGCCGCGCCACTCGCCGCGCCCAGACCGCTTGTCCGCGTGCCCCGCTATCGCGATCAGCGCGGCCATCCCATCTGGTTCGCGCGCGATCTCATCCCCGAATTCCTCGCGCTCCCGACCGATGGCGCCGCCCGCGATATTGTTCGCGCACACGCTCCGCATACCCAATTTCTCGACCTCGACGACCCCGGCATTCGCGCCGATATCGACGACCCCGCGGCCTACGCCGAGCTTACCGGAGCCGCAGGATGAAGCTCCGTCTCGCATTGATTTTAAAGATTGTCGGCATCCTGATCGTCCTGCTGCTCATCGCCGGCATCGTTGCTCCCGAACTCACCGCCGACCAGTACGGGCGGCGTCTTCAGTCCTCGCTTGAGCGAGCCCTCGGACGGCGGGTCGAAATCGGCAAGGTCCACTTCAATCTCTTCAAGGGCCCCGGCTTCTCCGTCGACAAGGTCGTTATCTACGAAGACCCCGCAATCGGCCTCGAGCCCGTCGCTTATATCGAAGAGCCCGGCTCGATGGAGGTCGTCCCCAGCATCTGGTCCCTGCTCGGCGGACGCTTCGTCATCTCGTCGATCCGGCTCGACGAGGCGAGCATCAATCTCACCAAATCCGGCCCTGCGTCCGAATGGGGCCGCTGGAATTTCGCATCGTTCATCAATCCGTCCGTGATCCGCACGGTCCCCGCCATCCACGTGCGCAACGGCCGAATTCACTTCAAATTCGGCGACACGAAGAACGTCTTCTACCTGACCGAGACCGATCTCGACATCTCACCCTCGGGCACCGGCGGCGATTGGAAGATCGACTGCGCCGCCCGGCCGGCGCGCACCGATCGTCCCGCGCAGGGGCTCGGCTCCTTCACTCTTAAAGGACACTGGTACGCCGCCCTCGGCCGCGCGGAACTCGATATGCGCGTCGATCGCGCCGCGCTCGGCGAAGTAACCGCCCTGCTTAACGGACAGGACGCGGGCGTTCACGGGACACTCAGCTCGCGCATCCATCTCGCCGGACCGCTCAACAATCTCGGCATCACCGGCCGCCTCGATATCGGCGACGTCCACCGCTGGGACATGATGCCCGGCAACAGCCAGGGCTGGCCGCTCGACCTCTCCGGCCGCCTCGATCTGATCGGTCAGCAGCTCGAATTGCACTCTACCAGCGCCGGCAGCGGCACGCTCCCGCTCGCCGTGCATTTCCGCGCGACCGACTACTTATCGCAGCCCCACTGGGCGCTGGCGCTGAACTGGAATCGCTTCCCCGTCTCGCCGATTCTCGATCTTGCGCGACACATGGGCGCTCAGTTCCCGCCGAAGCTCCAACTCAGCGGCACAATGGACGGCGCGATCGGATATTCGGGGGAGGGAAGTCTGCAGGGCGCGCTCGCCTTCCATGACACGGCGCTCACCATCCCCGACTCGCCCGCCGTCCGCTTCGAGCAGGCGCACATCGTTCTCGACCACAATCATGCGCGCCTCACTCCCGCCGTGGTACACGGCGGCGACAAGGACGAAGCGCGCATCGAAGCCGACTATGACCTCTCGTCGCAGACACTCGACCTCGCGATCTCAGCCGACGCCATGAAGGTGCAGTCGCTTCGCGCCCAGGTTTCGCTCGCCGCGGTCCCCTGCCTGGAGCAGCTCACGGCGGGTCAGTGGAGCGGCGAACTCCGGTACCATCGCGGCACGCCCGAGGTCTCCGGCTGGAGCGGCCGCCTCGCGCTCACCGACGCCACGATCGCGGTGCCCGGACTCGCCGACCCCGTGCAGCTCAACTCGGCCCATGCGCAGATCGATGGCGCCCGCGTCACGCTCGACCGCATCGACGCCCAGGCGGGCAAGCTCGCGTTCACCGGCGATTACCGCTACGAGCCCAACGTCGCCCGTCCCCATCGCGTGCACCTTCACGCCGAACAATGGGACGCTGCCGAGCTCGAAGCCGAGCTGCTCCCGACGCTTCGCCGCAGCACCAATCTGATCGCCCGCGCGCTCGGCCGCCCCATGGTGACGGACTGGCTGCGCGAGCGCAATCTCGATGGCACCGTTCAGATCGACGATCTACTGATCGCCGGCGCGCACCTCGAAAACTTTCGCACCCGCATCCTCTGGGATGTCGCCCGCGTGCAGTTGGACAGCCTGCAGGCGAAGCTCGACACGGCCACCCTGACGGGCAAGCTCGACGTCAATCTGCGCGGCTCGCGTCCCAACTACAAGCTGACCGCGAAGCTCAAAGGGCTTCCCTGGCAGTCCGGTAAGATTGACGCCGACACGCAACTCGAAACCTTCGGCACCGGCACGCAGTTAGTCACCAACGCTACCGCCGACGGCACCTTCACCGGAGCCGCCACCGACTTCGCCCGGAGCATCGCCGGCGCTTATGCGTTCTCCTGGTGGCAATCCGGTCCGCGTCTTCGACTCACCAGCCTGAATATCCGCACCCCTGACGACGAAATCTACACTGGCCGCGGCGCCACCCAGAACGATGGCCGCCTGGTCATCCTGTTGACCAATGGCGCCAAGGAACTCCGCATGTCGGGCACTCTCGCCAAAATGAAAGTGGAGTAGGCGGCCCGCCAGCCGACATTGACGACGTAAATTCATCGGCGCTGCGATCATAAATGGACCGAACTCGTTCCAGGACGCTCGGTACTTGATCAACCGCAGAATCGGCGCTGCGAGCGCGTTTCTTAGCTAAATCGTGAATGGGCAGCGAAATCTCCTTTCAGTAGTGTTCAATTTAGTACTACTCCCAGATGTAACCCCTCAGGTTATATCCTGATCACTCGCAACGTACCCAGTACCAAAGGGTCCCTGGCGCCTGATTCCAGAAACGCGATGCGTAGTACACTCTTTAGAACTTGTCGGGCCTTGCACAGCGCCCTGCGAAGATTTGACGGAGTTTAGGAAGAAAAACACACATGACAAAAGGAATCCTGGCTGCAACTGCGGCCGTTGTACTCTCCCAATTCGCCGGCAGCGCTCAGGCGGGAGTGTTGTGGGACAACGGCGGTCCGGCCGTGAGCAATGTAGGCGGTAGCGGCATGAGCGACACAATCCAGGCCGAGGACTTTCAACTCTTCGGATCGAACATCCTGAGCAGCATCACGTTCTGGAATCTGCAGAGTGCGCCTGCGGATTATCTGGGATCGATCAATTGGCAGATCCTAAAAGACGCCGGCGGGTCGCCAGGCGCCCTCGTCGATTTTGGCACGGCTACGCCGACGCGTACCGCGGCCGGAACCATGTTAGGCCTCGACGTTTTTCAGAACAGCTTCAACCTCTCTACCCTCCTGCTTGGAGGCAATTACTGGCTGACGCTCCACAACGGGCCTGTGTCCTCGACAGGCTTCACTGATTTCTACTGGACCTGGACCGATTTGAACGGCACGAATACCGGCACCAATCGCGGTCAGGAGTTAGGGCTGGATCCGCCGGCCTCCGGATATACGACCAACGATCAGGAGCATGCCTTCGTGGTCTCGGGCGACAACGTGCCGGAGCCGGGGACGATCGCGTTTGCCTTTTTGGGCATCGCGAGCTTTACCGTGCGCCGCTGGTACAAGCGTTAGAACCCAGGTATTAGAAGACTCAAGGAGCCTTATGCGAACTCTACTGAAAAGAGCTTCAGCCGCAATCTTCCTCGGCGGTGCAATGCTGGCGCAGCAGGCACCTACCGTTGTCCTGCCCACTACTAATCACGGCGTTTCAGAGACGCTTTTCAACATGGCCCTGCAGCAGTCTCTCACCGGGGGGAACGCCGCCACCATGCCCTTCGAAGCGACTGAAATGGTTCAAAAGCACGGGCCGCTCGTGGAGGATCTCGGTAGTGGTGACGGTGCCACCATCAACACGCCTGTATCGAATCCGGCGGTCGAAACAGCCCCCGCCATCGCGTTTAATGCGGTTTCGGGCACCAGCTTCGAAGGTCCCGGTTTGGGAATGACCGGCTTCACCGTTCTCGGTGCTCCTCCCGATCCTACTCTTGCCGTCGGACCCAATCACATCGTGGCATGGGTCAACAGCCAGTACGCGATTTTTGACAAAGCAGGCAATACACTTCTGCCTGGAAATGGTTTTGTCACTGGCAACACCGTGTTTGCCGGCACCGGCAATGGCTGCGAAACCACCAACCGCGGCGACCCAATTCTTCAATATGACCGGTTGGCCGATCGCTGGATCCTCAGCCAGTTCGCGTTTAGCGTGAACAGTTCCGGAAACCCGATCGCACCGTACCTGCAGTGCTTCGCGGTGTCCACCACCAATAACCCACTGGGCACCTACTTCCGCTATTCCGTAACGTTTTCCAGCACCGCGCCGAGCGGGTTCAACGACTACGGCAAGCTTGGTGTCTGGCCCGACGCGTATTACACCACCTACAATATCTTCCAGGGTTCGCCCGCCGGCGGGAATTCCGGAGCGGCACTCTGCGCTTCCGATCGCACGAATATGCTCTTAGGCAACGCCGCGGCTACACTCTGCGCACCGATTACGTTCTACGCCGGTGGCGCCGCATTACTGCCCGCGGACCTGGATGGGACAACACTGCCCACCACCCTGGCCCAGGGTGGAATCGTCATGCGCCAATCCACTGCGCCCGCCCTGCGCATGCTGAAACTCAAACCGGATTTTACGAACAACACGATTACCGCGACCGATGGTTTTGGCGGAGCTGCCGGCACATTTATCAACCTCAACGTCGGAGCCGTTAACAGGGCCTGTAACGGAGGCGGCGGCACCTGTGTTGCACAGCCAGGAACTCCGACCCTATTGGACACCTTGGGCGACCGCCTGATGTATCGCCTGGAGTACCGTAATCGCGGCGGAGTCGATTCTCTTCTGGTTAGCCAGGCGGTCGACCCCGATGGAGCAGGCGCGCGGAGTTCCGCCGTCCGCTGGTACGAGATTCGCTCGCCCTTCGCAGCCGTTCCCACGATTTTCCAGAACGCCACCTTCGATCCCGGCGCCGCCGGCGATCGCTGGATGTCGTCCATGGCGATGGACAAGATGGGCAACATCATGATGGGGTACAGCTTCGTGAATGCCGGAACCGGTGTGAAGCCGTCGATTCGCGTGACCGGCCGCCTGCGGACCGATGTGCGTAATCAGATGCAGGCCGAAACCAATGTCTTCACGGGAACCGGATCCCAGACGGTTCGGTCGAACGGCGCGGCACTGACGCGTTGGGGTGACTACACCACTATGCAGGTCGATCCGGCGAACGATTGCACCTTCTGGTACATCAATCAGTATTTGGCTACCGATGGTGTTTTTAACTGGCGCACCCGTATTTCCAGCTTCAAATTCAACGGCTGTAACTAACCTGCACACTGAACTTGGTTTGCCGAGACCGCCGGGGAATACCCGGCGGTCTCTTTATTTCGGTACCCTGAGTAATCCCGAAAGCAATTTAGGACCATGAAACTTTCATTTCGTTTAGGCCTCATCCTCTTCACAGTGCAAGCCGCCGCCGCATGGCAGCGCATGACGCCCGCGCCCGTCGCCGACGACACTGTCGTGCTGCGCGCCGGCAGTTTCACCCTCACCAGGGCCGAATACGAGCGCCTGGTGCCCGGCTTTCAGCAACCGGCGGGCGCCGTTATCACCGGCGCCAATGCCCAGACCGCGCAATCGGCCGCCGATGTGGCTCGCGTGCTCGCCCTCGTCACCGAGGCGCAGCGGCGAAAACTCGATCAACAGCCCCAGATGCAGGCGTTGATCCAGGTTCGCGGGTACGTCTTACTCGCTAATTCCCTGCTACTTGCCCTGGTGGAGGACGCCAAGAAAGACGAGGCAGGAACTCGTGCCTTGTGGGCATCCGAGAAGCACAGTTTTGTCGAGATCCATGCCCGGCATATTCTGGTCCGGTACAAAGGCGTCAAGACCACCGAAGGGGCTGGGAAAGGCCTTTCCCGTACGCAGGAAGAAGCCAAACAGCGCGCCGCGAGCCTCCTTCAAACGATCAAGCAGGGAGGCGATTTTGCCGCCATCGCAAAGGCTGAATCCGACGACGAATCGACGGCCAAATTGGGCGGCGCGCTACCGCCGTTCAGCCGCGGCGCGATGACTGCCGAGTTCGAAACGGTTGCCTTCGGTTTGCCGGTGGGTGGGTACAGCGAACCCTTCAAGACGGAATTCGGATATCACATCGTTCAGGTGACCGATCACCAACCCCTACCATTCGAGAAGGTGCGCGCGGCGCTCGAAAATATTCGTGCGCGCCAACGGTTTGAGGAACTCGGAAAGCTTGACGTCCAGCTGAACGATCTTTATTTCAAGAAGTAGGCGTCTGTGGGTGCTGCGTTTGAAGGACGCCCACTCCAATCGGAGCCGCGACGGTTACGGAGCGGTGGTCACGCGACCACCGCTCACTGACGGTCGCGGCTCCGATTGGGGCTCGGCTTTGGTGGGCGGCAAGGCCCATGGGAGTACCTTGCTCGCTAGAGCGCGGCCTTCGGCGCTCCGGCTCCGATTGGGGCTCGGCTTTGGTGGGCGGCAGGGCCCCATGGGAGTGCCTTGCTCGCTAGAGCGCGACCTTCGGCGCTCCGGCTACTCAGAGCCGCGACGGTTACGGAGCGGTGGTCACGCGACCACCGCTCACTGACGGTCGCGGCTCCGATTGGGCTCGGCTTTGGTGGGCGGCAAGGCCCATGGGAGTGCCTTGCTCGCTAGAGCGCGGCCTTTGGCGCTCCGGCTACTTCAACGTGGAGTTCAGAACGAACGCCAGCCGGGCTCCGGCCTTTTCCAACTCCGTCTTGATCAACGCGTCCGCCATCTGCTCGTACTTCGCGTCGATGTGAATCTGCTCGCCTGGCGCAGCCTTCGGCAACTGTCCGTAGGTCTGCTTCACCGCGACCTTGTGAATCTGCCCGGCCCACGATTCCACGGTGCCCTTGCCCCACTTCTTCATTCGTCCCCGCGTCAGGTCCGGATTCAACCTGGCGAACATCTCGTCTTCCGTCCCCATCCGCCCCAGGAACCCGCTATCCCACACGCTGTGCAGATTCGACGGCTTACCGAAAAAGTCCAGCTTCACATCGTTTCCGCCCTTATCCTTGTTGTCCGAGGAGTGCAGCGGCTGATGCATGTCGCCCACGAAATGCACAATAAACATCAGCGCCTCTTTGCGTGCCACCGGCGTCGCAGTTGGATCCGCAACCACCTTCTCGAAGTCCTCGATCTTCGTCACCACGCACGCGCCCTTTGGGCAATCGCGCGCCATGTCTAGATGCGGTTTGTCGATTGGAATATCGATGTAATGCCACGGCGCCGTCTCCGTCCGCTCCCGCCGAACCTGGTCCGGCCAACTCGAAATCGACGCCAGCGTGACCCCCGGTCCCAGGATCTCCGCCACTCGCGCGGCAGCAGCCGGCGTCAGCCGTGCGGCCGCGAGACGCGCAACCAGATTGTGACCTTCGGGGCCCCAACCAAACGCGGGCAGTACTCCGCCCAGACACATTAACACCGCTACCCTGCGCATAAGCTGAGCGTAGCACACCGCATCTTTTTATCCGTTACACCGAAGCTTGCTACGATAAATACTTACCCCGAAATTACTCTTATGCCCGAGAAGCCGTACGACCACATCGCCATCGAATTGAAGTGGCACGAGCGCTGGCAGAACGCCGATTTTTATAAGGCCGAGGAGAATTCCTCGAAGCCGAAATTCTACGTGCTCGAGATGCTGCCCTACCCGAGCGGCACCCTCCACATCGGCCACATCCGCAACTACTCGATCGGCGATGCCCTCGCGCGCTACAAATGGATGCGCGGCTTCAACGTCCTGCATCCCATGGGGTGGGACGCCTTCGGACTGCCCGCCGAAAATGCCGCCATCGCTAACAAAGTTCCGCCGCGTCAGTGGACGCTCCAGAACATCGCGGCCATGAAGAAGACTCACCGCCGCTTCGCGTTCTCCTACGATTGGGACCGCGAAGTCTCCACCTGCGAGCCCGAATACTATCGCTGGAACCAGTGGTTCTTCCTTCAGATGCTGGAGCGCGGACTCGCCTACCGCAAGCGCGCGCTGGTCAACTGGTGCCCGAAGTGCGCCACCGTGCTCGCCAACGAGCAGGTCGTCGATGGCTGCTGCTGGCGCCACGAAGATACGCCTGTCGAACAGCGCGCGCTCGATCAGTGGTTCCTCAAGATCACCGCTTACGCCGACCAGCTCCTGGACGACATGGCGCAGCTCGAAGGCGGCTGGCCCGACCGCGTGCTCACGATGCAGCGCAACTGGATCGGGCGCTCCGAAGGCACGGAGGTCGATTTCAGACTTGAAGGTACCGGCGAGCCGATCCGCGTCTTCACCACGCGCGTCGATACGATCTACGGCGCGACGTGCGTGATTCTCGCGCCCGAACATCCGCTCAACGAAACTCTCCTCGACGCCGACCTCAAGGTGCGCGCAAAAGCCATGGTCGACTCACGCGCCGGCCGAGATCCCGGCGACATCGACAAGGAAGGCATTTTCACCGGGCACTACGCCATCAATCCTTACAACGGCGAGCGCGTTCCCATCTGGATCGCCAACTTCGTCCTGATGGGGTACGGCACAGGTGCGATTATGGCCGTCCCTGCGCACGACGAACGCGATTTCGAATTCTGCACGAAGTACGGCATCCCGATTCGCCCCGTCATCCGCCCCGCGGACCTTCCCTCCGGCGAATCCGTCGCGCTGCCTTACAGCGAGTACGGCATCGTCGAGAACTCGGGCGAGTGGAGCGGATTGCCCAGCGCCGAAGCACGCCGCAAAATGAGCGCCTTCGCCGAGCAGCAGGGCTTCGGCAAGCCGGCCATCACGTTCCGCATTAAAGATTGGGGCATCTCGCGCCAGCGCTATTGGGGCACTCCGATCCCCGTGATTCACTGCCCGGCGTGCGGCGTCGTGCCGGTTCCCGAGGACCAACTTCCCGTCGTTCTCCCTGACCGTATCGAGATCACCGGCGCAGGACGCTCGCCGCTCGAGAACGTCCCGGAGTTCGTCAACGTCGCGTGTCCGAAATGCGGCGAGCCCGCGCGCCGCGAGACCGATACCATGGACACCTTCATGGATAGCTCGTGGTATTTCTACCGCTACTGCGATCCGCACAATTCCGAGCGCCCATTCGACTCCGCGAAGATCGCCTACTGGTTCGAGATCGATCAGTACATCGGCGGCATCGAGCATGCGATTCTTCACTTGATCTACTCGCGCTTCTTCACGAAGATGATGCGCGATATCGGCCTGATCTCGAACAACGAGCCGGCGCGCCGCCTCTTCACGCAGGGCATGGTGATCGCCGAAGGCGCCAAGATGTCGAAGTCCAAGGGCAACGTCGTCGGCGCCGATATGCTCGCCGATAAATTCGGCGCCGATACCGCGCGCATGTTCGTGCTTTCGAATGTTCCGCCGGAGAAGGAGGTCGATTGGCGCGAGGCGGGCGCCGAAGGCACATACCGCTTCCTCGGCCGCGTCTACCGCTTCGTGACGCGCAATGTGCCCTTGGAAGAGCGCTCCGGCGATGCCGATCGCAAGGTGCTCCGCAAGCTCCACCAGACGCTCAAGAAGATCACCGAGGATTTCGAGACGCGCTGGCACTTCAACACCTGCATCGCGTCCATCATGGAACTCGTCAATCTCCTCTACGCCGAGGAGCAGAATATCTCCGCGGCCGCGATGCCGCAGATCCTCGAGACGCTCGCGTTGATGCTCGCGCCTTTCGCCCCTTATCTCTCGCAGGAAATCTGGGAGACTCTCGGCGGCGAGGGCCCGGTGTTCCGACGCGCCTGGCCCGAGTTCGATCCGGAACTCGCGAAGGAAGACGAGGCTGAGATCGTCGTTCAGGTCAACGGGAAAGTCCGTTCGAAGATTACTGCCCCGTTCGGCACTCCGAAGGAGTCGCTCGAATCGCAGGCGCTAGCGGACGAGAAGGTGCAGTCGTTCATCGGCGGCAAACAAATCGTCAAGGTGATCACGGTGCCGGATAAGTTAGTGAATATCGTGGTGAAGTAGTCCGCCCGGCACTCGCGTCGCCGCCCGCCCTGTCCGCGTTTCTTCGAAAGAAATGTGAACCGGCCGCCAATAACCGCCGCAATACATCATCAATCTCACTGTGGGCAGCGGCAAATGCTTCCACAGCTTGAGGAGAAATTACGAATGAGACTGCGCTCTTTTGAGAAGACGGTAGCCATGATGCGCATCCGCAACGTGGCTGTCCTCGCAATGGGCATGATCGCCGTGTCCTCGGCCCATGCAGGTTCACTTTACGTGACGATCACCGGAACGTGGGGCACCTTCACGACCGGTCCCAATATTTCAACAACGGCCTTCGATAACGGCGGCAATTTCAGCTTTTCGACGACGATCACCAGCTTCACACCCGTCTCGTTCAATTCGACCAGGGCGGACCTTCCCACCACCGGAGGCTCGTACTCGGATGGCGGCGTTACCCGTCCGATCAGCGCGTTTGAGCAGCTGACGATAACGGACCCGGCCTTTTGGAATGGTCAGAATTTTGGGTTCGGTGTTCACGACGTCTTTGTCGCCGGCGATTTTCTCGCACTCTACTTCAATGGTCCGGCGTTGTTCACCGGATCCACCAGCGCTCCCATGCTTAGTGCCGGCACGTTTGTGGGACAGGAGGCGTGGTACGGGTATTCCGGTCAATACCTAGGGGCAGGGCCCAGCAATTAGTCCTACGCGCA
>JAOAPT010000678.1 GCA_025463045.1 Candidatus Solibacter sp. | reverse complement strand
GTGAATCGCCCGGCCCATGAATGCCTTCCGTAACTCTCGTAACTCGGGGAGTTTGCGCTCGCCGATCGCGTACCGGTGAAACCGCGCCTGCTCATTGAGCGACGCATCCAGCAGATAGACCGGCTCGCGGCCCTTCGTCAGGTCCTTGCTCCTGCAGCTTCATCTTCATCTGGTCCACCATGATCTGCGATGATCTGCGATTGCGCGCTCGCCATCTCGGTTTCGCTGTCCGTAGCGCAGTCGCAGCAGAGCACGCGCCCGGAACGCGCTATCGCGGCCTGCGCCTTGCTCCGCGCGCTCCATCTCCTAGCTCGACCCGCCGACCGTTCCGAACACTCCTCCGAAAAGATTGCCGACTGTGCGCAGCGCGCTCCCGGCCATGGCTCACCGTAGGCTCGCGCTTCGTGTCCGAGCCGTGGAAGAATCATACTGTACTTTCAGCATGACGAAAACCATTTCCGCCGCCGCGCTTATCCTGCTCACCGCTCCCGCTCTCAGCGCCCAGGGCGAGTTCTGGGGCGAACTCAAAGCCGGCCGTTTCGGTGTCGGATTCCGCGCCGTGTACCAGGCCGACCCCGCGCGCTCCTACGATCCTGACTACCCTACGCCCGGCCGCACCGCCGCCAAAAAGGCCCGTCCCATCTTCGCCGCCATCTGGTATCCCGCGCCCTCTGGCGAAGGCAAATCGATGCTCCATCGCGACTATCTGCGCGCCGTCACGCTCGATTCCGGCGCGCCCGATTTCGCGCAGCGCCTTCGCATCCACACTCGCGATCAGGCCGCACTCTATATGCTCGGCAAGGAGTACGACGACCTCACCACCGAAGACCACGCCCGCTGGGATGGCCTGCTCTCCACGCCCGTCTACGCCGTCCTCAACGCTCCCGCCGCCGAAGGCAAATTCCCCGTCATCCTCTATCACCCCGGACTCGCCGGTACCTACGAAGACAACGCCGTCCTCTGCGAGTTCCTCGCCAGCCATGGCTACATCGTCATCAGCAGCGCCTACCAGTCCGCCGATTCCAGTTCGCTCAACATCGATGGCGATCTCGAGACGTCCCTCGCCGATCTCGCCGTCCTCCTGCGCTTCTCCGCCACGCTCCCTTTCGCCGACCCGGACCGCGTCGCCGCCATCGGCCACAGCTACGGCGCGCAGGCCGTGATAGCATGGCGCGCCCTCCCCAACTCCCCGCTCGATGCCGTCGTCTTCCTCGACTCGAACGTCCTCTACGTTGGACTCGACGCGCCGCAATTCCCCGCCATCAAGGCCGCCGTCGCGCGCAATCCGAAGTCCGCCGTCCCCGTCATCTTCTTCGCCGATCGCGAGCGCCATCCGCACTTCGAAACCTTCACGCCGTATCTTAAATTCGCCCCGCACTACGAAGTCGACACTCCCACCCTCGAGCACAATGCCTTCGTCTCGCAGGGCGCCGTCGTCAAGGATGAGCCCGCCCGCCGCGCCTACGAGGCAGTCTGCGCCGTCATCCTCCAATTCCTCAACGCGCAGGTGAAGGCCGATCCCGCGCCCATCGCGAGCGACCTCCTCCACGTCCGCACCGTCCCCGGCGCGCCGCCGCCCCCGACCGGCGCCCAGATCGCCCGCGTCTTCCGCGCCGAAGGTCCGACGAACCAGCAGGCCCTCACCGCGTTCCTGAGGAACGCCGACTTCGACGCCCTGATCGCCGCTGCCGCCATCCTCTTTGACGGCGATGAAAAGAAGCAAGCCGTCGACCTCCTCAAACAATCGACTCGTATTCATCCGAAATCCGCCGCCATCCAGGAGTCGCTCGGCGAGGCCCTCCAACAAACTGGCGACCCCGACGCCGCCCAGGCCGCCTTCGACACAGCGCTCGCGCTTCTGCCGGGAGATGACACGTTGAGCGCCGATCAAAAAGAGACGTTGCAGCATTCGATCGAACAGTCGCGCAAGAAGTAATTTCTTATCGGCGTTCATAATCCGTTTATCGGCTCCTCGAAATCCCGCCTGCGCCTCACCAAGGCGACGAAGAACCGACCCCAATCGGAGCCGCGACCGGCGGGAGCGGTGGTCGCGCGATTGGCGTGCGTTCATAACCGCCGCGCCCTATCTCACTCCTACCTCGCATCGCCGACTCCGTCGTCACCGCTTTCCCCGCGCCGACCCGTACCGCCACCGCCTGCGCCGCCAAATTCCTCAGCAGCAGCGAGTATTCGAATGCGCCGAAGCCGAGCCAGTTTGTCGCCACCGCGGAGTAACTCCCAGGCCGCACGTCGCGATCTCGAACCGTCCATCCGCATCGCATCGCGTCGACAGCACGAAATCCCGCATCGCCGCGCCCTGCGGCAGCAAAAACACCGTCGCCCGCGCGCCCCTCTCGACGCGCCCGCTCACCCGTCGTCGGTCCGACCGGTACCAGCCGTAACGCTCCAGACTCGCTGCCCAACTCAATCTCCTGCCTGAGCACGTCGCGAGCCCCAACTCCACCGACCCCAGATAAAATCCCGGCCGCACTCCCGCCGTCACCCGATCTGGCTTTTCGCCCGGCCCCCAGTTCGGACGAACGATCAGCATGTAACTTGCGGGTTTCGATGTTGCTCAACTGAATCCGCCCTCGCCATCGGTGTAAGTCAACTGCGTCGAACCCCGCCCGCTCGGCCGGCATTTCCACCGCAATTCGCGCCAGCGGTTTGCCTTCGCCATCCAGCACCCGTCCGCCGGACTTCACGAGGATGCACTCGAACTCCGCGCCTCCGTGTGGAACTTTGAGGGCAAACACACGGAGGCAGCGCATCCCGCGTTGCAAATCCTCGAACGCAATCCGCTAAATGCGCGCGCCCGCCGAACTCTCACTCGCGCATACGAAGGCCTCGGAGACTGGGCAGCCGTGATCGAAACCGCAACGCCTTTGCTCCCGCCGTGCGACGACGAGTTCGATCGGTTCCCGGCGATTGCCAGTCGTTGCAGGGCGTACTGGAAACTGGGCAAGCGAGCAGAATCGGACGAGGACCTAAGCACCCTGCGGAGCTCACTACGCATGTCTTCAATGATCAAGAGGATTCTACGGGAGCGCGAAGAGCCCTGTTCCAAAACATGAGATTTATATTTGGCATGTTTTCAGCCACTTGAAATTTTCTTCCTCTGTAGCCGAAAATCGCCGTGCTACTTTTCGATCAGGTAAAGAGTT
>JAOAPT010000664.1 GCA_025463045.1 Candidatus Solibacter sp. | reverse complement strand
ATACCGGCAGAGGGTTGGCTCGAAGATACCGAATGCCCTTGCAACAAGGTTCGGTATCGGTCACGAACAGCGTGGCGTCGGACTTCTCAATCGTGGACAAGCGCCGCGTCCGGAGTGTGTTCCCCCTGCCCCGTCGCTTGCCCGCAGTCAGCGGAGCGCTCGATCCTCGCCGATTCCGCGCCCAACCATCTCGCACCCTTACGCGGCTTGGTTGCCCTCTTTTTTTATCGGCGTTCATCGGCGTTCATCGGCGGCTAAAACCATTCTTGCGCTCTGATTCCACTCTCCCCGCACCGTACTATCTCCCCGCCGATCGATCTACTCCGCCCGCAGCGCCTCCACCGGATCCATCCGCGCCGCCCGACGCGCCGGCAAATACGCCGCCGCCATCGCGACCGCCATCAGCACCACCGGCACCACCGCGAACGTCGCCGCATCGTGCGCCCCGACGCCGAACAGCATCGATTTCAGCAGCCCCGTCAGCGCCATCGCCCCCGCCAGTCCCGCGACCGCGCCCGCCACCACCACGCGACCGCCCTCCCGCAGCACCAGCCACGCGATCCTCCCGGGCTCCGCTCCGAGCGCCACCCGCACTCCGATCTCCCGCGTCCGTTCGTTCACCGTGTACGCCAGCACGCCGTAAATTCCCACCGCCGCCAGCAACAGCGCCGCGAGCGAGAACCCGGCCAACAGCACCGCGCTGAATCGCTGCCGCCCGAACGTCTCCTGCACGATCGTCTGCATCGGCGCCATCTCTGCCACCGGTTGCGCTGCATCGATCCCGCGGATCACGCGCCTCGCCGGCTCCGCCAGCGCCAGTGGCTCCCCCTCCGCGCGCAGCACGAAAATCATCTGCGTCAGCGGCATGTGCGCATGCACGTAATACACCGTCGGGAATGGGTCCCGGTCGATCGCGCCCTCCTTCACGTCCCCCACCACTCCAATCACCTCACCGAATGGATTCGGCGACTGCATGTGCGCGCTGATCTGTTTCCCGAGCGCCTGCTCGCCCCGCAAATACTGGCGCGCAAATGCCTCGTTGATCACGAACCTCCACGGCGCCTCCACCCGATTATCGGCGTCCAAGAAATCCCGCCCGCTGCGGATCGGAATCCCCATCGTCTGGAAATATCCCGGCATCACGGTCCGAATCGTCGCCACCGGCTCCTCACCTGCCTTCGCCACCTTGCCCGCGATCTCCACGCTCGTCCCGGGTGCGATCCCCTGGAACGGCAGGAACGTGATCCCGCTCGCCGATCGCAGGCCCGGCAACTTCTTGAACTCCGCCAGCACCCGCTCGTAAAACTGAATTCGCTGTTGCGGCTCGCGGTACACCGCGCTCGGAATCGACACGCGAAACGTCAGCACCTGCGACGCCTTCAGACCCGGATCGACCGACTGCAGCTCAACGAAACTCCGTACCAGCAGCCCCGCGCCCGCCAGCAGCATCACGCACAACGCCACCTCCGCCGCCACCAGGAAACTGCGGAACCGTCCGTGACTGCCGCCGCCCGCGCGCCCATCCTCGCGCAGTCCGCGAATCAGATCGGTACGCGCCACCGCGAGCGCCGGCCCGAGACCGAAGATCAAGCCCGTGGCTGCCGACACCGCGACCGCGAACAGCACGATCCGCAGATCCATCTCCACCGCCGCGTCGCGCGCCAGGTCGGCGGGCGCGAGCGAGACCAGTCCCGCGATCGCGAGCCGCGCCAGGCCAAGCCCCAGCGCTCCCCCGGCGAGCCCGAGCACCAGGCTTTCCGTCACCAGTTGCCGCACCACACGCCAGCGTCCCGCGCCGATGGACGCGCGCACCGCCATCTCGCGCCGCCGCGCCGTATGCCGCGCCAGCAGCAGGTTCGCCACATTCGCGCACGCCACCGCGAGCAGCAGCAGCACAGCGCCCAGCAGCACTACGAGCGATGTCTTCACCTCGCGCACCATGGAATCGCGCAGCGGCTCGAGCAGCACGTTCCAGTTCTTGTTGAACACTGGATAGTCGCGCTCCAGACGCTTGCCGATCGCCGTCATCTCCACCTGCGCGCGCTGCTCGCTCACGCCGGGCTTGAGTCGCGCGACGCTGTTCAAATACCGCCCCGCGTTCTTCCGGTAATCGCGCGCCGGATTTAATCCGAGCGCCTCCCACAGATCCACCGCACGGCTCTGAAAGTAAAATCCCGGCGGCATCACGCCGATGATCGTCGCTGGGCGGCTGTTCACTTGCACACTCCGCCCCAGCACATTCTCCGCTCCGCCGAACCAGCCCTGCCACAACCGGTAACTGATCACCACGTATTTCGGGGCATCAGGCAAATCGTCCGCCGCCGTGAAGAAGCGTCCGCGGTACGGTTTCACGCCGAGGAGCGCAAACAGATCGGCAGTGCAATACTGCTCGTCCAATTCCTCCACGTGCTGCCCGTCGTTCAGCGTGGACTTGCCGGAGACGTAGGCCGCGATGCCCTCGAAGACGCCGTTCTGCGATTTCCAATCGCGATAGTTCGCCGGCGACACCACGTTGTGCCGGTTCCGCTCACTTCGCGGTTTCGTCTCCCACACCATCGTCAGCCGGCCCGGTTCCCGGTACGGCAGCGGACGCAGCAGCATCCCATCGGCCACTGTGAAGATGGCGATGCTCGCCCCGATTCCCAACGCCAGCGATAACACCGCCGTGATCGCGAACGCCGGATTGCGCCGTAGTCCGCGCAGTGCGTACACCACGTCCTGCCGCGTGGTCTCCAGCAGCCCGACCGTCCATCCACTGCGGATCGCTTCCTTCGTCGACTCGACACTGCCGAAGCGAATCGCCGCCTGCCGCCGCGCCTCCGCCGCGCTCATCTCCGCGTTCATGCCCGCGTTCATCCCCGCGCGCAGATTGTCCTCCACGTGCATCTGGAAGTGCGCCTCCAATTCGTCGCGCAGTTCGCGCTCTCGAGCGTCCCTACCGCGCCAGCCCGCCAGCCGCACCAGGAATCCTCTTAGTTTGCGCATCGCTCAAACTTCCTCCTCCGGCGCGAAGAAACGGGCGATGATCCCCGCCGTCTCCTCCCATTCCCGCGCTTCGGTCTTCAGTCGCCCGTGCCCCGCCCGCGTAAGGCGGTAGAACTTCGCTTTGCGATTGTTTTCCGACATCCCCCACTCGGCCGTGATGTAGCCCTCTTGCTCCAGTTTCAGCAGCGCCGGATACAGCGTCCCGTAATTCAGCAGCAGCCGCTCCCCGCTCGTCTGCTCGATCCGCCGCGCAATCCCGTACCCGTGCAGCGGCCCCAGCGTCTCCAGCGTCTTCAACACCATCAGCGCCAGCGTCCCCTGCCACACGTCGTTCTTCTTGCCCATATTGGTTTCCCATATGACTATGCCCCAGTTCGTATGGGAATGCAATAGGATCATCCTGTCCTACTCTTTCTCCTCACCCCGCCCATTCCACCCCCCGAACCGTTGTACCCTGAAATTCGAATGAGGTCCCTCGCCCTACTTTTATTTACGGCCCTTGCGGCCGCCGCCGCCCCTTGCATGTCCGTCCCCAATTGCACTGAGTGGGTGACACTCGCGGGCGGTCCGTCGCACTCCCTGATCTACCGGACGTACGCGCTCGACGCGCGCAATCCGCAGATCACCCGCGCCCTCGTCATGATCCACGGCGCCGGCCGCGACGCCGATAATTACTTCCGGACCGCGCTCGCCGCCGCCTTCCTCGCCGGAGCGCTCGAAGACACGATCGTCATCTCGCCGCGCTTCGCGTCCAACTCGAACACCTGCCGCGACACGCTCGCACCCAACGAAGTCAGCTACAGTTGCAACGGCGATAGCTGGCGCAGCGGCGGAACGTCCATCAGCAGCGAGAAGATCACGTCCTACGATTTCACCGACGAGATCCTCCGCAAGCTCGCCAGGAAAGACGTCTTCCCCAATCTCAAATCGATCGTCGTCGCCGGACACTCCGCCGGCGGTCAGTACGTCAATCGCTATGAGATGTCCAACCAGGTGCACGATACGCTCGGCATTCCGATCACTTACGTCGTCTCCAACCCATCGAGCTATGCGTATCTCGATGCGTCGCGCCCCGCGCAGGATCTCAGCGCCGCCTGCAAGAATTTCGACCGCTGGCCCTATGGTCTCGAAACCCGCACCGGCGGTTACACGGCGAAGCAATCCGATGAGCAGTTAAAGAAGCAGCTCGCCGACCGCCCCGTAACCTACCTCCTCGGCGAGATCGATATTCTCCCGCTCGGCGGCTTCGACGGTTCCTGCTCCGCGATGACGCAGGGTCCCACCCGCCTGGCGCGCGGACAGGCCTTCGGCAAGGTCGTCAATGAGAAATATGGCGCGAAACATACCACCACCGTCGTCGCCCTCTGCGGCCACAACGCGCGCTGTATGTTTACCGCGGAGTCCGC
>JAOAPT010000647.1 GCA_025463045.1 Candidatus Solibacter sp. | reverse complement strand
TTGAATCTGGCGACTCCCTTCATGCTGGCATCCCAGTGGGCGTGGATTCCGAAAGGCCTCAGCATCGTGTTGACCGTGCTTCGAACCCTGTTGGAGGACCAGATGCTGCGCCGCGAGTTGCCGGGGTATGAGGAATTCGCGCACCGCACCCGGAGGCTTCTGATCCCGGACTCTGGTAGCTATTCATCGCGCAGCGTGGTCACCGGGTCGACGCGCGCGGCACTACGCGCGGGAGCCGCCGCCGCAAGCAGTCCCACCGCCGCGAGCACCGCGAGTGCCGCGCTCAGCGTCCCCACGTCAAGCGTATCGATCCCGAACGTCAGCGTCCGCAGCCATTTCGTCACCGCCAGCGCGCCGAGCGCCCCGATCAACATACCCGCGCCCGTCCATCTGCCCGCGAAGGCCAGCATCAGCGCCATAATATCGCGCGGCGCCGCGCCCAGCGCCATCCGGACGCCGATCTCACGCCTCCGCTGCGCCACCAGAAACGACATCACGCCGAAAAGTCCCACGCCGGCCAGCAGCAGTCCGAGCGCGGCGAACGCGCCGAGCAGCGTCGCCTGAAAACGCGGGCGCGCCGTGACTCCATCGAGCCGCTTCTGCATGGTCTGCAACTCCACCGGCAGCGTCGAGTCGAGCCTCGCAAACACCGCGCGCACCGAACTCGCCGCCAGCCGCGGATCGAGCGGCGTGCTCACCACGATCGACGCTCCGCGCCATCCCACTGGTGGTTCCTGGTTCGCCCAGGTCGCATCCGGAACGGCCTTGCGCACCACGTAATACTCCGGCTTCCCGTCCGTCTCCAGTCCCGAATTGCGCGCGTCGGAGGCTACCCCGATCACCGTGTGCCAGTCTTTTCCCGGGTCGCGCAGAACGTGCTTGCCGATCGGGTCCTCGCTGCCGAACATCATCCGCGCCAGCCTCTCGCTGAGCACGATCGATTGCGCCCCCGCGCCGCGGTCCTCATCGCCGAACCCGCGCCCGCGGCGGATCGCGATCCCCAGCGCGCGGAAGTAATCCGGTGTGATGTAGCGCCACACCACCATCCCGCCGGTGCCTTGCGGCATGGGCGCCTTGCCTTCGACAGCGATCGTGGAAAACGGCCGTCCGCGGACGCCGCCCGACGGGGGCAGGGAATCGCTGACCGCCGCCGCCGTCACTCCCGGCACGGTGCGCAGCCGCCGCTCCAGTTCGTCGAAGAACGCGAGTTGCGCGGCCGCATTCGGATAGCGCTGCCGCCCGATGACGAACTTCGCCGTCATCACGTGATGGCTCTCGATCCCCAGCGGCACGCGTTCCAAATTCCACAAACTGCGCAGCAAGAGCCCCGCGCCGGTCAGCAGGATTACCGAAATCGCGATCTGCGCCGTCACCAGTCCGCCGCGCATCCACCCGCTCGCGGCGCTCGTCGCGCGTCCCGCTCCCAGCGACGGCGCGCGCTCGCGCCGCAACGCAGGCGTCATGCCGAATAAGAGTCCCGCGCCCATCGACGCTGCGACCGCGAAGACCAGCACTCGCCAATCCACGCTCGCCTCGTCCAATCGCGGCAGCGCGCCAGGCGCCATTCCCTGAAACGCACGCAGCAGAACCCAGGCCAGCGTGCACCCCGCTGCGCCGCCCAAGGACCCCAGCAGCAGACTTTCGGTCAGCACCTGCCGCGCCAGCCGGCCGCGCGATGCGCCGAGCGCCCGCCGCACCGCCATCTCCCGCTCCCGTCCCGCCGCGCGCGCCAGCAGCAGGTTGGCGATGTTCGCGCACGCGATCAGCAGCACCGCGAGTACCGCGCCCAACAAAGTCAGTGCCGCAACTCGCGCCTCGCCTACCTGCCGGTCACGCACGGCGCGAATCCGCAGGCTCACTTCCTTGCGAAATTGCGGCGGCACCGTCTGCAGCATGCGTGCAAAATAAGGTTGCAGGATCGCCCGCGCCTGCTCCACGCTCACATCGCCTTTCAATCGTCCGAAGGTGCGGAACGCGCGGCCTTCCCGCTCTTTCGCTTCGTCGAGCGCCATGGGCATCAGGATGTCGGCCGTGGTTAGCGTAGGCATCAGAAAATCCTTCGGCATAACTCCGACCACCACTACCGGCGCGCCGTCCAACTGGAGCGTGCGCCCCGCGACCGACGGGTCGGAGCCGAACCGGCTCCGCCACAGCGCATAGGAAATCATCGCGACCCGCGGCCCATTCGGACGGTCCTCCTCCGCCGTGAAACTCCTCCCCGCGGCCGGAGTCATCCCGAACGTCTGCAGGAAATTCCCTTCGATCCGCAAGCACTCAAGCCGCACTGGATTGTGTTCCGTCAGGTCGCAGGGAATCCCGCCCGCCTGGAAGGACGTGATGGCTTCGAACGGTCCCGGATTGTGCCGCAGGTCGATAATCCCGCTGGCGAAGAGAAACTCGTTCGTGTCGAGCGGAGCCAGCATGCCGACCGACACCAGTCTCTCTTCGTTGGCGTACGGCAGCGGCCGGAACAGAATCCGGTCGACTGCGCTGAATACGGCGGTCGATGCTCCAATCCCCAACGCCGCCGCGAGGACTGCCGGGACCGCGAACCCCGGATTCCGCACCAGCCCGCGCACCGCGAACCGCAGATCGTAGAGTATGTCTTCCAGCATCGCGTGCATTCCCCTTAGACACCGTCCCAGTTGCAGGGTTCCCAGCTTTTCAGCCGTTCTGGAGTGTTCGCAAAGTGCTCACTTGTCAGTTCGCGTTTTGCTACCATAAGGCAGTGAACGTGATCAGCAGGTCCGGCCTGTTGGAGTTCTTGAGAGACAAATCCAAGGATGTTCAAACCGAGGCTTTCGCCTGGTTCGCCGTTGCCAAATCCGCCGATTGGGACAGTT
Source organism: Candidatus Solibacter sp. (assembly GCA_025463045.1). Lineage (GTDB taxonomy): Bacteria > Acidobacteriota > Terriglobia > Bryobacterales > Bryobacteraceae > Solibacter. Next base: position 528 of record JAOAPT010000647.1, on the reverse strand, counting down.
TCGCCGCTGTCCGAGAGATGTTTCCCGATGTAGATCTGGTGAACGGACTCCTCGTGTTCAACATTCGGCGGAACCGATTTCGCTTGATCGTTCTCCCTGTCTTTACGCGGCGGAAGCTCTATATCAAAGCATTGCTGACGCATCAGGAATACGATAGAAAGGACTGGATGCACAAATGGCCATAGGCGAAATGAGTGCCATCAAATACGGCAAGCTGCTCGCGAAAGCCCAGCCGAAGATTATCGAGACCCGGAACGAGTTCGAACGTTACGTGGCGATGATGGAGCAATTGGAGCGGCGCGCCGAGGCAGGCGACCGCCTGAGTCCAGAGCAGGAGACCCTCCTCGCCCTGCTGGAACAACTCGTCAAAACCTACGATGAGCAGATCGAGCTCCCGGATGTGCCGCCGCACAAAATGATCGCTTTTCTCATGGAACAGCGTCACCTGCGCCAGGCCGATCTACTGCCGGTCTTCGGGTCCCGCAGCGTCGCGTCCGACGTGCTGGCCGGAAAGCGCGAGCCCAGCAA
>JAOAPT010000628.1 GCA_025463045.1 Candidatus Solibacter sp. | reverse complement strand
AAAAGGAAAATCCTCTAAAGAAGATGCTGGAGGCAAAAGTATTGCCCGAGAAAAAAATCGAGGCCGCCACCACCGGATTTCTCTTCTTCCCGATGGAGAAGCAGAAACTAAAGGATCTGGAAATGGTCTACGGCCCAAAAGAAAATCAGATCCGAATGAGGTTCAAATAGACTCTCTTTAGTTCGGCGTTGATCGGCGGCTAAAGATTTTCTTGCGAAGTCGCTCTATTGAAAATCGATCCGCGCGATTACCAACTGCGGCATCGCCTGATTCCACGCTTCCGGCACATTATCGAACGGCAGCCGGAAGGGCCGCGTCTGATTCGGCCCCAGCAAGCCGAGCTTCGAGCTGACGATCGGCACCCGCTCGCGCAGCGCCACCTGCCCGTACGCATCGTAGAAGATGCACGTGATCTCGATCAGCTTCACGGTGCGATCGCCTACGTTCTGAATATCGCCGGTGATTTCCACGACGCTCTGTTTCAGGTAGCTCTCGTGCGCCTTCATCTCGACCTTGTCGAGCTTCAGATTCTTCGCATAAGCGCGCGCTTCCTGGCTGAGCGGCGGCGGAGGAGGCGGTTCTTTCTTCGACGTCCGGTCGAGATAGAAGAAGCCGGCCAGACCCAGCACGAGCACCAGGCCAATCACCACTACGAGCGGCGGTATAGATGCCTTTTTGGGTTCCGGTTTACTTACCACCAACGGTCATTTCCCCCATCTTGATTGTAGGCGCTGCGACCGACCCGCGGAAGTCCAGGTCGCTGCCGATCACCTCGATCGACTGCAGCATCTCATTGAGATTGCCCGCGATCGTCACTTCGCTCACTGCAAACGCCAGTTCGCCGTTCTTGATCCACAATCCGGCGGCGCCGCGCGAATAATCGCCGGTCACGATGTTGACGCCGAACCCCATCAGCTCCGTCACGTAGAATCCGTTCGGAATTCCCGCAATGATCTGCTCCGGCGTTTGGACGCCCTTCTCGATGAAGAAGTTCCCGTGCCCGATGCCGGCATTCCCCGTGAGCCCGCGCGAAGCGTTGCCCGTCGTCTTCATCCCGAGCTTGCGCGCCGCGTACGTATTCAGCAGATAATTCTTGAGCACGCCGCGTTCGATGACCACGGTGCGCCGGCTCGCGACCCCTTCGTCGTCGAAGGGCGAAGTGCCGAACAGTCCCGGGATCGTGCCATCATCGATCACCGTGAGCGCGTCGCACGCCACCTTCTCGCCGAGTTTGTCCGCGAGGAAACTCTCGTGGCGATACACCGACATCCCGTGGACCGCCTCGAAAATGTTGTCGAGCAGCGACCGCGCCGTCCGCGGTTCGAAGACCACCGGCACCTTCTGCGTCTCCACCTTCACGGCATTCAGTCGGCGGAGCGCGCGCTGGGCGGCCATCCGTCCGACCTGCTCCGGCGCTTCGAGCCCGGGGAACGAGCGCGCCATCGTGTACCAGTAATCGCGCTCCATCGACTCGCCATCGCGCGCCACGGGCGAGGTGCTGAGCGAACAGTAGCTCGATCGGTACTCCCCGGCGAACCCGCGCGAATTAGCGAAAATGTGCCGCCCCACGTAATTATCAAACGACGCACCCTCGGAGTTCGAAATCCGCGGATCGCTCGAGAGCGCCGCCTCCTCGGCGCGCTTCGCCATGTCGATTTTCACCGCCGTATCGAGCTGCGCGATATCGGGCGAGTACATCCCGAGATCGCCATCGATCGCGCCGAATTCCTCGGGGTCGGGCAAGCCGGCATGCGGATCTTCCGTCGTGATATCGCCGAGTTCAATAGCCGATTTCACCAGGTGCTCGAGACCCTCGGGCGAGAGATCGCTCGTGTACGACGAGCCGGTATGCTTGCCGATCAGGATGCGGAGTCCGGCGCCGCGCGAGCCCGCCTCCTTCAAGTTCTCGAGTTCGCGCATGCGCACGTTCGCCGAGAACTCTTCGCCCTCGGCGATGGTGCACTCCGCATCCGTCGCGCCCGCTGCCTGCGCCCGGCGGATGATGTCCTGCGCGAGTTCCAGTAAATTCCCGTTCAAGCCGTGCCTCCCACGGTCATCCGATCGATCTTGATGGTCGGAATCCCGACCCCGACGGGCACGCTCTGCCCGTCCTTGCCGCAGGTGCCGATGCCCTCGTCCAGGCGCAGATCGTTGCCCACCATGCTGACGTATTTGAGCGCTTCCGGCCCGTTGCCGATCAGCGTCGCGTTGCGCACCGGGCGAGTCAGTTTGCCATCTTCGATGAAGTAGCTCTCCGACGCCGAGAACACAAAGTTGCCGCTCGTGATATCGACTTGGCCGCCGCCGAAATTCACGCAATAGAGGCCCTTCGGCACCGAGCGGATAATCTCCTCGGGATCGCTCTCGCCCGCCAGCATGAACGTGTTCGTCATGCGCGGCATCGGGATGTGCGCGTAGCTCTCGCGGCGTCCGCTGCCGGTCGATGGCGTATTGAGTAGCGTGCTCGAAAGCTTGTCCTGCAGGTAGCCGCGCAGGATGCCATTCTCGATCAGCACGTTGCGCTGCGTAGGCTGACCCTCGTCGTCAACGTTCAGCGAGCCGCGGCGGCTGCCGATCGTTCCGTCGTCGATCACGGTACACAGTTCGCTTGCGACCTTCTGGCCCATGCGGCCGCTGAAAGCGGAGACGCCCTTGCGATTGAAATCGGCTTCGAGCCCGTGGCCCACCGCCTCGTGGAGCAGGATGCCGGGCCAGCCGGGACCGAGCACCACGGTCATCTCGCCCGCCGGAGCTTCGACGCTATCGAGCATCACGATCGCTTCGCGCGCCGCCTCGCCGGCGAACTGCTCGGGCGTTTTGTCGTGCAGGAAGTAATCGAGATCGACGCGTCCGCCGCCGCCCGAATGTCCGCGCTGCGGAGGTCCGCCGGCCTGGCGCGCAAGCGCGGAGACGCTGAGGCGCGCGAGCGGCTGGCGGTCGAGCGAGAGCCGCCCGTCGCTGGTAGCGACCATCACCTGCCGGAGATTGTCGGCGTAAACCGCCTGCACCTGAAAGATGCGCGGATCGTACGCCCGCGCCGCGCGATCGGCGCGTTTGACGAGTTCGACGCGCTCGGTGAACGCCGTCTCGGTGGGCGCGACAAGGATCGGATAGAGATTGTGTTTACGCCCTTCGTTGAGATCGAACTTCTCGACCTTGCTGGGTGCGGACGCGATGTGCGCGGCGACGTTGGCCGCCTTCCGGATCTTCTCGGGCGCCAAATCGTCACTGTACGCGTACCCCGTGCGCTCGCCCGAAATCACGCGCACGCCGACCCCCATGGAAACGCCCTGCGCGGCGCTCTTGACCATGGATTCATCGATGCTGATGGAACTCGTGAGGAGGTACTCGAAGTAGAGATCCGCGTAGTCTCCCCCCTGCGAAAGCGCTTCGCCCAGATAGTTCTCGAGGTCCTGCCGCGAGATCCCGAAGCGTGTTGCGAAAATGGAATCGGAAAACTGCATATATCTTCAGGCTAGCAGAGTGGGCAAGAGGGGCTCTGGGAAAAGCGGCACGTACTACTAACGTTCATTTTCTTCGCCCCCTGCAAAGAAAATCGCCGATCCCCTTTAGTCCCAACGGCCTGTTTTTTCATCCGCCAATCGTGAGCCCTCTTTTCTATCGGCGTTCATCGGCGTTCATCGGCGGCTAAAGGTTTTCTCCGAATCGCATCATTTCGCCGGCGATACTCTGGGCGATTCGGCAACGCGCAACTTCGCCACACCTTCCTGATCGTCACACGAACATGAAATTTATATTTCGCCCCTTTTCAATTGCTTACTGAATTTCAGGTCCGATTCGCCATTGTCCTTGGAGTATATTCGGGCCAGGTGAAGTCGTGCGAAAGCCCATTCAACTCAAATCCAGAATTCGGACCTTTCCGCCGTTCCCGGGCCGCGATGAAGTAAGCGTATTACCAAAGGAACCCCAGAAGTGCTTGAAAACAAAGGAGGGGCAAAATCGAAACCTACACTCCCAGCGCGCGGCAGTCCTCGTCGACCATTTCTCGCACCAGATCTTGGAATTTCACCTGGTGCGACCAGCCCAACACGCGCCGGGCCTTTGCCGCATCGCCTTTCAGCAAATTGATTTCGGCCGGACGGAAGAGCTCGCGGTCGGTAGTGACGTACTTCCGGTAATCCAGGCCCGCGTGGCAGAACGCAAGTTCGACGAACTCGCGGACGGAGTGGCACTCGCCGGTAGCGATCACGTAGTCGTCGGGGGTCGGCTGCTGGAGCATCATCCACATCGCCTGCACGTACTCGCGGGCGTGGCCCCAATCGCGTTGGGCGTCGAGGTTGCCCAGACGGAGTTCGGTGCTCTTGCCCGCCGCGATGCGGGCCACCGCGGATGAGATTTTGCGCGTTACGAATTCGTACCCGCGCCGCGGAGATTCGTGATTAAAGAGGATACCGTTGGCGGCGTACAGGCCGTAAGCCTCGCGGTAGTTGCGGGTCAGGTCGAAGCCGGCCACTTTGCTGATGCCGTACGACGAACGCGGGTGGAAACGTGTGTCCTCGTTCTGTGGCACCGTCTCGGCGACGCCGAACATTTCGCTCGAGCCGGCAAAGTAGAAGCGGCAGTCCGGGGTCAGCGCCTTGACGGCGGAAAGAAGGTAGTGCGTACCGTTGATATTGGTGTTGAGCGTGGAGAATTCGTCGTCGAACGAATAGCTCACAAAACTCTGAGCCGCAAGGTGATAACACTCATCCGGCTGAACTTCGTGGACCACCCGGTGGATGCTCGCATAGCTCTCGAGCGAGGCGGCGTGCAGGTGCAGCCGGCTGCGGATCTCCCGGAGCCGCGAAAGGCGATGGTCGGGGTCCTCGAGTGCAACCCGGCGAACAATGCCGTGGACTTCGTAGCCCTGCGATAGCAGCCACTCCGAAAGATAGGAGCCGTCCTGGCCGGTAATCCCTGTCAGCAGAGCACATTTCGAGGACATCTCTGGAATAATAGTATCAACTACATGACCTCACGAACGGCGGCGGTATCCGGCCCGGCATGGCTCAATCGAGCTAAGCGAACGGATCCGCAGCGGCGCCAAACGACGTTTTGCGTTTCACCGCAAAGCCTTGTAACCTGTCTACTTGCCGGTACGCCTTACAAATCGAAGCAGATTTTGTTTCCGGGTGCCGGCGCAACCAATGGTGCCGCATGCTGGTTGATTTCGAATTGATCACGCGCGCCCAAAAGGGCGACAGCGCGGCGTTCAACGAAATCGTTCTGGTCTACCGGAAGCGGATCTTGGGGACGATCACCCGGTTGATCGCGCGTCCGGAAGATGTCGAGGATGTCGCTCAGGAGGTTTTCCTGCGGCTTTATTTTTCTCTCGATCAATTGCGGACGGCAGAGGTCTTTGAACCTTGGCTGTACCGCCTGACGGTGAACGCTGCGTACGATTATCTGCGAAAGCAGCGGCGGCGGCAGGAGTTCCGGATGAGCGATCTGAGCGAGCAGCAGGTGATGCTCGCCGACGCGATGGCCGGGGGTAAGGTCGAGCAGGATGTACAGCATCAGAAAAAGGTCCGCGAGTCGGTGGATTCACTGCTCGGAGCGGTGAGTGAGGCGGATCGGATTCTCCTGATGCTGAAAGAGGTAGAAGGCCTTTCATTAAAAGAGCTTGAAAAGGTCTACAAGGTTAACGAAAATGCTCTTAAGGTTCGATTGTTTCGCGCCCGGCAACGGGTGTTAAAAGCGTTCGGATCGGCAGGTAAGAAAGAGGGGGCCGGTTAAATCCGGTGGAGTAGGGTTATTATGAATTCAATGCGCGGCGGCGACGAAGAAAGACTCGATGCCTTGTTCCGGGCGTACCACGATGCCTGCGGCTCTCCCGAGGCAAGCCCGAATTTTATGCCCAACCTCTGGGCACGGATCGAATCGCGACAGCGGTTCAGCTTCTCCTTCCACCGCATGGCAACCGCCATGGCAACGGCGGCAGTCGCGCTTTCCCTTGCCCTCGGCGTCTACATGGCGATCCCTCGTGCCAGTTCCGATTACAGCCAAACGTATGTCGAGGCACTGGCGGCCTATAACTCCGTCGACGCGCCGGATATTGTCGGCCCGGTGCAGATGGATCTCTCCGACCAGCCGGCCCAGGTCAAGTAAGGGATACCGATGCCGAAATACAAGCTCTCGGCTGTACTCTCTCTGATGGTCGTGTTCCTGAGCGGTTCTGTGCTCGGTGCGGTCGCGTATCGCCTCTACGCAGTGAGTTCCGTGCAGGGAGTCCGCGATGTGTCGCCCAAACAGCCGAAAATGAGCCCGGAAGAGTTCCGGAAACATTACGTGGAGGAGTTCCGCACCAAGGTCAAGATGGACGACCAGCAAGTGGCGGCGCTCCAGCAGATTCTCGATCAAACGCGCAGCGACTTTCACAAAATGCGCGACAAAATGAACGCCGAAGGCGATGCGATCCAGAACGCGCAGGTCGAAAAGATCAACTCGATTCTGCGTGAGGATCAACGCCCGCTTTATGCCACCTTGCGCGCGGAACGCGAAAAGCAGCGCAAATTGCGCGACGAGCAGCGGAAAAAAGACAAGAAAGATTAGGCTTTAGCAGAATCGGACTGTGAGTCACCTGGGCCTGCGGCCCACCAAACGCGACGAAGACCCCCGAGCCCCAATCGGAGCCGCGACCGTCAGGGAGCGGTGGTCGCGACGGAGAGGCCAACGCCCCTCTCGCGGTCGCGCCTCTGATTGAAGCGCCTCCCTTAATCGAAGCGGTAAATAGAAAAAGGCAGGCCCGAAGGCCTGCCATTTTGTTTTGTTCCGGATGATTTCCGGAAAGCTTAAGTGGTTGGCGCGGCTTTGCCGACGCGCGACGCTTTGTACTTCTTTTCGAAGCGGTCGATGCGTCCGGCGGTGTCCATCAGCTTCTGCTTGCCCGTAAAGAACGGGTGGCAGGAAGAGCAGATTTCCACGCGCATATCGCCTTTGTGGGTGGAGCGCGTCTTGAAGCTGTGTCCGCAAGCGCAGATGACGCTGATTTCGTTGTAAGCGGGGTGAATACCGGCCTTCATGTGATTACGGGGAGTCCTTTCGAACTTTCAGTATACCAGAAAATACAAACCCCCGGGGCCGGTTAGGGCCCACGGGGGTAGGTTAGCCTTTTGGGATTGCCTGGGGCTTTAGCTAGCAAGAGGCAGCCGGTCCACAGGAACATGATCCCGCCACTGAGACGGAATCGGCTACTTTAGAGGCTCGACTTTAACAGTCGGCCACCTCTCGCGTCCGTTTACCACTATTCATTTTGCTGGACCACCTCCTTCTTCAGTGATGTTTTTATCCTCGCATGCAGTCGCAAACCTGTCAATATGGTTTGCCATAGCACGGCCACGGATGGGGTAATTTCTTTAACCCTAGTACAACATGTAGTACTAGGGTTACAAATTCCGTACGGCAAACCGGCACATCGTAAGGCCGTCGATAAGGTTAAACGGGAACTGCCCGGTGGTGTAATGCCCGCACGGCAAGTTAAACACGCTGTGCGGCAGTTCGAGTTCGCGGAACTGATCGAGCACCTGCCGCGAGTAGACCGGAAGGAAGGTGCTGTCATGGCTCGCCCAAATAAGGAGCGTCTTCAGATCGCGGCCCTTTAGCCGGTGCAGATAGGCCGACGGGCTGATCAGGCTCCAGTAGCGCCGCAATTCCTCCAGGCTGACGTTGCCTGTGAAGCCCTGGCGCACATTCTGCGTCGAAAGTCCGGTCCAAACGACGTCGGCGAAGTTCATCGAGACGTGATTGAAGATGCCCGTCGTAATGCGCGGCTCATGCGCCGCGGAGATGAAGGCCACGCACGACCCGAGGCTCGTGCCCAGAACACCGATCCGGCTGTAGCCTTTGCGCTCCAGCCAGTCGACGCAGGCGCGCACGTCGAGCACCGATTGGCGCCCGGCGTGGATCGTGCGGCCGACGTTGCTCGACACGTGATAATCGGCGCGGGCCGTCTCGGCGGGCTTGCGCTCCGCGTGGTACGCCATCGTCATCCGGAGGGCGCTGATGCCGAAGCGATTGAGCAGTTTGGCGAGCCCGACATGCCCATCGGGGCCGGAGTTCCACTGCGGCAGCACGATGACCACGCGGCCCAGGTCCTTAGGCGTGGGGAACCAGAGCGCGTGAGTCGTATTGTTCTCGGGATGCGGCGTCCGGACGGGACTGGTGAAGGTCAGGCGATTCTCTTCGTCGAGCCGGTAATCGCGCACCGGTGTGTAGGAAAAGAAACAATCGGAATCGGCCAGGGCGTGGGCGACGAACTGCTCGAGACACTCGGCGGTGCTGCCGTTAGCGTCGGCGGGGAAGCCGGGGAAATCGAGGCTGCTCAGGTAGTCGCTGCCCCAATCGAAGGGGCGGACCACACGGTTCGTATCGCGGGTGGCGAGCTTGTGCTCCCACCGCTCCATCCACTGAGCGTAAGGACCTTTCATGTTATGAGATCTTCAGTCTATCAGAGGGCGAAAAAAAACCCCGCTACCAGGAGATGGTGTATCCGTAGCGGGGCTGCGTGATGCGAAAGGAGGCAACTCGCCAAAGCAGATATTCCTCTAAAGCAGAACCCACGTACGTATATGCACGCTGCTGGCCACGGCCAAACTGTTGAAAACATTCAGCGAGATTTCTGTTTCTTCCAGATTTCGGAGGCGATTCCTACGGATTTTCGAAACGCCCGCCCGGCGGGGAAGAATATTACAATCGAAGAACGTGAGCTTCGCAGGCCAAACCGAGGGTACCCGTGTGTCCGGCGGCCAAAGCGCTCTGGCCGGGTTCCTGCTCTCGGGATTTCTGCTCGCGCTGCTCGGCGCCATCCTCCCGGCGTGGGGCTATCACCGCGACCCGCCGGACTTCGTGGCGGTGGGCAACTACTTCCTTGCCCTGGCGCTCGGCATCGTGCTGGCGGCGCGGGTCGGGCTGCAGTTTATGGTGCGCCGCGGGCTGGCGTTCCTGCTGGTTTCGGGCTGCGCCATCTCCTGTATCTCATTGCTCTACCTGGCGATGGTGTCACCGCCGCTCTCAGAGTGGTATCGGGTCGGCGGACTGCTGGCGTTGGGCTTCGGCGCGGGGCTGGTCAATCTCGGCCTCTTCCACGCCATCTCGCTCAGTTATCAGTCGGATGCCGCGGGCACGGCAAGCCGCTGCGGAATCTGGTATGGCTTTGGATGCCTCGCGGCGACCCTGCTGGTCGCCGGGACGTTCTACGCGTATACCGTGCCGAGCATCCTGATCCTGATGGCGGTGGTGCCAGGACTGTTCGCCGGGGTGTACGCCCGCCGGTCGTATCCCGCCGCCGCAGAGGGCGCGCATCCTACGCTAAGGCAAGCGCTGCGCGACTTCCGGAGTCCGGGCGCCGTGCTGTTCGCGCTGCTGCTGTTCTTCCAGTTCGCCAACGAATGGTCGATCGCCGGATGGCTCCCGCTGTTCCTCATCCGCCGGGTGGGGATGAGCCCGTCGGCGTCGCTCATGATGCTGGCAATGTATTGGCTGTTCCTGATGACCGGGAGACTGGTGGCGATCGCGATTCTGCCGCGGGTGCGGCACGGGCGGCTCCTGATGGGCAGCGTGCTCTCGGCGATCTTCGGATACCTGATCCTGTTCTCGACGAACAACGCGTTCGGCGCGGGGACGGGCGTTCTCTTCGTCGGCGCGGGCTTCGCCAGCATCTATCCGCTGGTGGCCGAGGCGATCGCTCGGCGCTTCCCGTATTACCATCCGGGATTCTTCAACGGCATCTTCTCCTTCGCGCTGGTCGGCGGACTGCTGGCGCCGGCCACGCTCGGTTATGCGGCGTCGCGATGGGGCGTGGGCGTGCTCATCGGCATCCCGTTGATTGGTACCTTTATGGTGATGGCTCTACTCGTGTTGATCTGGCTGGAATCGAAGGTAACGGGACGATGAGGCGCCTTTTGGCGCTGGCGTGTATCGCGCTCGCGGTGAGCGCGGCTGGATTGCCCGAGAATATTCAGAAGGTGATCGATGCTTCCCCCGCGGCGCGGACGGCGTTCTGGGGAATCCAGATCGTCGATCTCGCGAGCGGGAAGGCGCTCTACGAGCTCAACCCCGATCATTACTTCGTGCCGGCGTCGAACGCAAAGCTGTTCAGCACGGCGCTCGCGCTGACGCGGCTCGGGCCTGATTATACGTTCCAGACGCGCGTGACGGCCGACGCGACACCGGATGCGCAGGGCCGTATCGCGGGCGATCTGCGGCTTGTCGGTGGCGGCGATCCGAATCTCTCGGCGCGCGCGATTCCGTACCGCATGGGGCCGATCACGGGGAATCCGCTGGCGGCGATCGAAGACCTCGCCGACCAGCTCGTCTCGCGCGGAGTGCGGCGGGTGGCGGGCGACATCGTCGGCGACGATACGTGGTACGTCTGGCAGCCTTACGCGGTCGGATGGGGAATCGACGATCCGCAATCCGACGACGGGCCGCCGATCTCCGCGTTGACGCTGGCCGATAATGTGCTGTCGCTTTCGGTGCGACCGGGCGCGGCGGTGGGCGACGTGGCGGCGCTCGCGTTCAATCCGCGCTCCGAGTTTTACCGGATCGACAATCGCGTGCGCACGGTGGCGGTCGGCGGCGAGCGGCGGATTCGCTTCCATCGAATTCCGGGCAGTCGCGAGGCGCTGCTGTGGGGAACGATTCCTTTGAAGGATCGCGGGCAGGACATGCTGATCAGCATCGAAGACCCCGCTGAGTTTGCGGCGCAGGCGCTACGGAACGCGCTCGAAGCGCGCGGCGTGACGGTGGAGGGCACGGTACGCGCCGAGCATCTTTCGCCCGATCAGGTCGCGGACCTGACGCAGGCTCCGGCGAGTGAATTGGGGAGCGGCGTGGAACTCGCGCGCCGCGTGTCGGCGCGGCTGATTGAGGATCTGCGGATCACGGCGAAAGTCAGCCAAAATCTTCACGCCGAGCTGAATCTGCGTGCCGTGGCACGTGTGCGGCGGAACGTCGGCAGCTTCGAGGCGGGGATGGCGGAGATGAAGTCG
>JAOAPT010000598.1 GCA_025463045.1 Candidatus Solibacter sp. | reverse complement strand
GGTACTCCTGCCCGGTCCACGTTTCTCCGCCGTTCACCGATACGTTAGCGCCGCCGTCGTTGCTTTCGATCATGCGCGCCGGATTGGCCGGGTCGATCCACAGATCGTGATTGTCGCCGTGCGGCGTGCGCAGCGTGCGGAACGTCTTGCCGCCGTCGGTTGATTTGTAGAAGCCCGTGTTGAGCGCGTACATCGTGTCCTTCGCCTTCGGATCGGCATAGATGCGTGAGTAGTAGAAGGCGCGCTGGCGCAGGCGGCGATCTTCACTGGTCAGCTTCCAGGTGGCGCCCGCGTCGTCGGAGACAAACAATCCGCCATTCTCGTTTTCTACAATCGCGTACACGCGATTGCCGTCCGCTCCCGAAACGGCGACGCCGATTTTCCCGATGATCCCAGCCGGCATTCCGGCATTACGCGTGATCTCCGTCCAGTGATCGCCGCCATCGGTCGACTTGAACAGGCCGCTCGCCGCACCGCCGCTCGATAGACTCCACGGCGTGCGATAGGCATCCCAGATCGCCGCATAAAGGATGTTGGGATTCTTTGGATCGAGGCAGAGATCGACCGCCCCAGACCGATCGTTGCGGAAGAGAATCTTCGTCCACGTCTGGCCGCCGTCTTTACTGCGGAAGACGCCGCGCTCGGCGTTCGCGCCGTATGGGTGGCCGAGCGCGGAGACATACACCACGTCGGGATTCGCGGGATGAACGCGAATCCGCGAGATCGCCTGCGTATCGCCGAGCCCCACGTTTTTCCACGTCTTGCCGGCGTCGGTCGATTTGTACACGCCATCGCCCTGCATGATGTTGCCGCGCAGTTCCGTCTCGCCCATCCCGATGTAGACCACGTCGGGGTTGGATTCCGAAACCGCCACCGCGCCCACGGAAGAACTCTTCAACTGGCCGTCGGTGACAGGCCGCCACGTTAAGCCGCCATCGGTGGTCTTCCACAATCCGCCGCCGACCGCGCCGAAGTAGTATTCCAGCGGGCGGCTCGAACTGCCCGCGGAAGTGATCGAGCGTCCGCCGCGCGGAGGTCCCACGCTGCGCCAGGTGAGGTTGCTGAAGATTGCCGGATCGTAGGCGGGAGCTGCCGCCAACACGAAGGCGCCCAGGAGCGCAAAACCAAGTTTCCGCATGGGGGAGATTATAGCAGCGGCGAGGAGGGCCGGCCGGGCCAGGGCAGCATCGCAAGTTGCTAAAATCCCTGGCATGCAAGGTAATCCTCAAGTCATTGCGGCACTGAACGAGGCGCTTAAGGAAGAGTTGACCGCGATCAACCAATACTTCCTCCACGCGGAGATGTGCGAGAACTGGCACTACACCCGGTTGGGCGACTACATCAAGAAACAGTCCATCGATGAAATGAGGCACGCCGAAGTGCTCATCGAACGGATTCTCTTCCTCGACGGCGCACCCAATCTCACTGAGCTGATGCAACTGTCCGTCGGCAAGAATGTGAAGGAGCAGCTGGAAAGCGATTTGAAGCTGGAGATCAATGCGGTCGGCATGTATAACCGGTTCGTCGCCCTTGCGCGCGATGCCGGCGACAACGCGTCGCGCGAGTTGTTCGAGCGCCTGCTGAAGAGCGAGGAAGAGCATGTCGACTGGCTCGAGGCGCAGCTCTACCAGATCCAGGAAATCGGCTACGAGCGATATCTCTCACAGCAGGTTCGCGACGCGAAGTAGCTATCCATCGGGCCGGCGCCGTTACCAGTTCTTCTCCCACACGCGGAGTATCGGATAGCGGCCGGAGTCACCCGGCTCGTACTTGGATTGCTGGAACCACCACTGCAGCCGCGCCTGCGCGTCGGCGGCGAACGTTCCATCGCTCGCCAGCTTCGCCTCGAACTGCTTGCGCAGCTCGGGATTGTCAGCCATCATGCGGCGCGCAATCGGCTCCGAGAGATACTCGCGCACGCCGCCTCCGCCGCCAAACCCGGTTTCGAAGACGGAGTTCATCAGTCCCCACCGGCCGAGCGAGTCGGGCGCTTGCGGTTCGAGCATCGCCATCACGAGTCGCGCGCGGCGCTGCTTCAACGGCACCCACCACGATCCCGCGGGGACGAAGATCTTCTCCTTCACCGTCTTCGAATCGTAAGTCACCGCGACGTGACCCTCGTTCGACGCGCCGGCGAATTTGATGTTGCTGAAGCGGTACGTCTCGAACTCCTGCTCCAACGGCTTGCCGGTCTTCTCCATCTCCACGCCGTGCAGCTTGAGCAATTCCACCACGCTCGTCCACGCCGATGGCACCAGGTACCCGAGCGGCATCTGCGCTTCGCTCACCGTATCGATCTGGTCGTGAATCACGGTGGTGATGTCATCGGGCTCCGCGAGATATCGGTTCACCAGGCTGCCCGTCACTTCGCTACGGAGCTGCCCGCTTTTCAGCGCGTGATAAACCAGCGGACGGCTCTTGTCGCTGACCTTGCCCGCGAGATACACCGGTGCGGCGGCGCGATCTCCGGCACGCGCCGCCATCTGTCGATCCGCCTCGCGGACCGCTTTGCGCAGACTGTCCGGATCCAGGAGGATCGTCTCGATCGTGTGCCGCATGATGTCGTAGTGCGCCCACGCGCGCGTCTTCGCGGCCTTCAGGCTGTGCGATTCCACCAGCAACGACGGACGATTCTGCACCGCGCTGTACAGGTGCGAATAGCGCGGCGAAAACACTTCCATGAAGAATTCACGCTTCCCTCCCGCGTTGCGTAGTGCGCCATACGGAGCCACCATGTGGCCGTCGGCAGTCATCCGTTTGTCGAGCTCTGGCACGAAGCGATCGCGAACCCAAGCGCCGGCCGGCTCGGCGATATCCTGATTGCGCGCCATGTCCCACGTGACGTCGTATTGAAAGTCGCTGCCGTCGGTAACGTGATTGTCGATGTGAAAGTCCGGATTCCACGCGTTGAAGAGCTTCAACCATGCGCGCATTTCCGGCGTGTCCGCCTTGATGTAATCGCGATTCAGATTCATGCGCTGCGCGTTTGCCCGCAGTCCGGTCGATTTCGGACCGTTCTGGCTCGGCCTGTGAAACGGGCTGAAATATTCGTGCCCATCCACGTTAAAGACCGGAATGATGACGAAGATCATGTGATCCAGCCACGCCGCGTATTTCTTGCCGACCACCATGTCGCGCACCAGCATCAGCACCGGATCCTTCCCCTCGATCTCGCCTGCGTGAATGCCGCTCTGAATCAGCATCACGACTTTGCCGGTCTTCGCCGCTGCCTCCGGTGTGAACGCGCGGTCCTTGGAAACGATCAGCGCGATCATGCCGCGGCCCTCGGGCGTCGTCCCGATCGTCTCCACCTTGACGAAGCGCGACGCGCGCTCCAGTCTGTGCGCGATCTCCACGGCCTCGGCGTATGGCGCAGTCTCGTTGAAGCCGGTCTTCTCGCCCGTGGTGAGCAGCTCCGGCGGCGATGCCTTGGTGCTGGCGGCGAGCGATGCGGCGGCCTTCGCGGCCGGAGGCTCGATCGCCGAATGCGGCGAAATCGGATCCTGCGCATAGGCCAAACCGAAGAAGGCGAGGAGCGAGAGTGTGCGAATCACGCTTGTAGAAATCATTGACGCGTATCTTACCGCAGGCCGCCGCGATAGCGCTAAAATAAGTCCGATGAAGTCCCCTCTGGTCCTCTTTGCCGCGGCCGCCCTTGTGCTGCCCGCCGCTGCCCAAGTGAAGTTGACGCCATCAGGCGGCAAGGTCGCAGTCGAAATCGACGGCAAGCCGTTCACCGATTTTTACATGACCGGAAAGGCGTTCGACGCTCAGGTCACCAAGCCCTACCTGTGGCCCCTGCGCGCCGCCAGCGGCACGACCATCACGCGCTCCTGGCCGATGGTCGAAGTCGACGAGGAAAAGGGCGAGAAGAAGCCCTCGCGGAACGGCCCTCCCGCCTACGACCATCAGCACCAGCGCGGCCTCTGGTTCGCGCACGACAATGTCAACAAGCTCGATTTCTGGAACAACGAGTGGTCGTACTTCGCCGACCTGCACCGCAAGAATCTCGGCCGCATCAATCTGGTCAAGCTCGGCGACGTCAAGAGCGGCAAGGACAAGGGCTCCATCGCCGCCACCTTTGAGTGGACCGACATCGAAGGCAAGAATCCGATCCTCACCGAGAATCGCGTGATGACCTTCTACTCCGACCCCAAGCTTCGCTATTTCGATGTCGACATCACGCTCACCGCCCTTGCGCCGGTTACCTTCGGCGATGGCAAGGATGGCGCGTTCGGCATTCGCCTGCGGCCCATCCTGCAGGAAGACAAGGGCGTGTCGCACATCACCAATGCCGATGGACTGGTCGGCGAGAAACAACTCTGGGGCAAGCCCTCCAACTGGTGCGATTATTCGGGCGAGATTTCGGGAGAGAAGGTCGGCGTCGCCATGCTGGATCATCCGGAAAATCCACGCCACCCCGTCCGCTGGCACGCGCGCGGGTACGGCCTGTTCGCCGCCAACCCGTGGGGACTAGCAGCGCTTACCAACGACAAATCGCTCGATGGTTCGATGACACTCGACACCGGCAAGAGCGTGCGCTACCGCTATCGCGTGATCATCCACCCGGGCGACGCGAAGGACGCCAATATCGCCGCGCAGTGGACGAAATACACCGCCGGAAAATAGAAGAGCCCCTGTGGGACAGGCGATCGTCTTTCGTCGCCTGTCAACCCCGTCCAATCGCAAGCTCCAATCCGAGCCGCCGCCGTCAGCGAGTCCCATAAAGGCGATGAAGACGCCGAGCCCATTCAGAGCCGCGACCGTGAGGGAGCGCCGAGCGCCTACCAAGTGACAAGCGCTCCCTCACGGTTACGCCTCTACTTGGAATGCGTTCTTCACCCGAGCGTCGGGCACGAGCAGGCCCACCGCTCCGTAACCTCGCTTTCCCCCGTTCCACCTAATCGCGCAATTTCGGAAAGAGCACGCGATCCAAAATCCGCCGCGTTAATTCTTCCATCGTCAGGTATTTATCCTGCTCCCGATCGCGGTAGAAGAGCTTATTGCTCGGCAGTACGCCTACTTCGACCGCCATCGAGTACTCGCCGCGTTCGACCCGGAAGCCCGGGATGTCCGCCACTGCGACTACCTCGACCTTGCCCGCCGGATGCCATCGCCCCTCGCGCTCGTCTCGTGACGTCACTTTGACCCGCGTCGGCATCAGGACGATCTCCGCCGACTCCGCGCCGAACGCTTCCGTATACTCGGTCACGCAGGAAGCCAGATACGTGTGGAGTTCCTGGAGCGCCATCGGCAGCCTTTCGAGCGCGCTCGATTCCCGCTGCCGCCTGTCCTTCTCTTCCGAAACCCTCATTTGTAGCCACTGGAATGCCATGAATCTCTCTCATGGTACCAGTGGAGGTGCGCGCCCACGCTGCGGTCGATCCCCCTATTCGGGCGTCGCAATCCCCATGCTTTGCAAGAACCGCGCATCGTCCGCGACCACCTGCGGCGGAGTGTCCGCTTCATCCCGCGTGGGACAATGCTGCACGCACTCGTCCAACCCCTTCGTCACAAACAGTACGCGGCTGCACGCCGCGCACCAGTAGTGAATCACCATCGTCTGTTCACTGGTCAGTCCAACCTCCAGAATCCGGTCCGGACGCTCCCCGCAGTAACACGAGAGAGGAATGGCGCGATAGCTCATGGTCCTCTTATCGCACGAGGTTGCCAAAGAGAATAGTGCCAATTTACAGGCATTGTACCGGCGTCGTACCGTATGCAAGGGGGTACTTATTTCCTATATTTCAGATGAAAACTACCTATTTACCCTAGCCTGCGCGTCGCTCAATCCGTGCTTCGTCATCATCCTCTCTATGTCGGAAATCTCCACCGGCACGAACGCCGACAGGTTCTCGTAGCCCGACTCCGTGATCAGAATCATGTCCTCCAGCCGGATCCCGACATGCTCCTCCGCAATCTGCATTGCGGGCTCGATCGTGAATAGCTGTCCGGGCTCCAGCGTGGGCGTCGGGTTGCGAACATCGTGTACCTCCATCCCCACCGTGTGCCCCAGAGAATTAGCGCGGCTGTTGCGGTACCGCTCGACGAATGCCGTCGCCGCCTGCTTGATCTTCGCGTCCGTGAACCGGTAGCTCGCCATCACCGTGTCCATCTTCGCCACCGCCCGCTGGATCACATCCGCCGGGCGTGCGTGCGCCTGAATCGACGTCATCAGCGCCTGATAGAGCCGCAGATAAATCGTGTAAAACTCGCGCTGCCGCGGCGTGAATTTGCCGTTCGCCGGAAAGACGCGAGTCACGTCGCTCGAGTAATACTTGAAGTCCGGCGCATAATCGAATTGCACCAGATCGCCCGCATCAAGCGCGCGCGTATTCTTGTGGTAGTGCGAGTACCACGTGTTCTCGCCGGTCGCAATCAGCGCGAAGTAACTCGGCCCGTAGGCGCCATTCTTCTTGAAGACATACTCGGCGTCGGCCTGCAGTTCGTATTCCTTCATTCCGGGACGCGCGTCGCGCATCGCTTCGATAATCCCCAGTCCCGCGATCCGCGTCGCCTCTCGGATGATGGCGATTTCGCGAGCACTCTTCGTGCCGCGCAGTTCGTCGAGGATCGGGTCCAGATTCTCGATCTTCGATTGCGGCGCCGCGGCCTTCAGGTGCTCGATGAAGATCTCCTCGCGCGAACTACGTCCGTCCCACGGATCGTTCTTCGTGGCGCGTGCCAGTGCCGCAGGGTCGCTTGCCGACGCGCACCCGAGCACCTCCGGACGATACGGCGTATAGATCGTGCCCCCCTCTTTCGCCACCGCGTCGAGCGCCGCCTTAAATTCATCGCGCGCCAGCACGCTCTCGATGCCGGTGGCCTTCACCGCCTCATCGCCGGGATACAATCCCGGCCCGTACATCATCGTCTCGCGGCGTTCATTGCGTGGATTCAGAAATAGCGTGGAGCGATGGCTCTTGCCGTCGATCAGCAGGATCGCGCGCGGCTCCACCACGCCCGTGATGTAGAAGAATTGGTTGGCCTGCCGCAGCGGCTGTTCGCCCGGGCGCTCGGTCGTGCCTTGAATGATCGCCACGCCATCGCCCAGTTTCGCCATCACTCGCGCGCGGCGCGCGCCGTATTCATCGGGCGGGAAGACGTCGGTGAACACCGGCTGGGCCGCCACTGGCAGCGCAATTAGAAAGAGGAGGGAATTCCATTGGAAAGGCATGAAATGCCGCTAGGATATACTGGAAGTCTCACCATGGCAACTACCACTCAGAGCACGGTGCGCCCGTTTACCAACGAGCCGATCACCGATTACCGCAAGCCCGAAAACGTCGCCGCAATGCGCGCGGCCATCGAAAAAGTCCGCAAGGAACTGGGCCGGGAATACGATCTCGTCATTGGCGGCAAACACATCCGCACCGACGAAAAGATCGTCTCTGTGAATCCCGCCAAGCCCTCGGAAGTCGTCGGCATTCATCAGAAGGCGGGCAGGGAACACGTCGAGCCCGCGATGCAGGCCGCGCTCGCCGCGTTCGAGAAATGGCAGTATGCGAGCGTCGAAGAGCGCACCGGCGTCCTCTTCCGCACCGCGGATATCCTACGCAAGCGTAAGTTCGAATACAACGCCTGGCTGGTGCTCGAAGTCGGCAAGAACTACGACGAAGCCGAGGCCGATACCGCCGAAGCCATCGACTTTCTGGAACTCTACGCGCGTCAGGCCCTGATCATGGACCAAGCCGAGCCCATCGTGCAGCTCCCCGGTGAACGCGATTTCCTGCGCTACATCGCGCTCGGCGTCGGCGCCGTGATTTCGCCCTGGAACTTCCCCAACGCGATCGCGCTCGGCATGACCGGAGCCAGCCTGGTCTGCGGCAATACCGTCATCCTCAAGCCCTCCAGCGACTCCCCCACTATCGCCGCCAAGTTCTTCGAGGCTCTCGAAGAGGCGGGAATGCCGGCCGGCGTCGTCAACTTCTGCCCCGGCTCGGGCGCCACCTTCGGTAACGGGCTCGTCGAACATCCCAAGATGCGCTACATCGCCTTTACTGGCTCGCGCGATGTCGGCCTGGAGATCCACACTCGCGCCGCGAAGCCCCAAAAGGGACAGGTCTGGATCAAGCGCACCGTGCTCGAGATGGGCGGCAAAGACACCATCGTCATCGATGCCGATGCGAATCTCGAATCCGCCGTGGAAGGCGTCACCGCCGCGGCCTTCGGCTTTCAGGGCCAGAAGTGCTCCGCCTGTTCGCGCGCCGTCGTCCATGAAGCGATCTACGATCAGTTCCTCGACAAACTCAAGACCAGCGTCGAGAAACTCCAGTTCGGCCTGCCCGAAGACAACGCGAAGATCGGCCCCGTGATCAACGAAGGCGCGATGAAGTCGATCCTCAACTACATCGATATCGGCAAGCAGGAAGGCCGCCTGGTCACCGGTGGATCACGCGTTGAAGGCGAGGGCTACTGCATCCAGCCCACCGTCTTCGCCGACATCGCTCCCGAAGGGCGCCTCTCGCAGGAAGAGATCTTCGGACCGGTCCTCGCCGTCATTAAGGCGAAGGATTACGACGACGCTCTCGCCATCGCCAACAACACCGAGTACGGCCTCACCGGCGCCGTCTACACCACCAGCGAAGACAAGATCGAGCGAGCAAAACGCGAGTTTCACGTCGGCAATCTATACATCAATCGCAAGTGCACCGGCGCGGTCGTCGGCGCCAATCCCTTCGGCGGCTTCAATATGTCCGGCACGGATTCGAAGGCCGGCGGCACCGACTATCTCTACCTCTTCAGCCAGGCGAAATCGATCGGCCAAAAGCTCTAGCGGCCGCCCCGAAACGGGGATATAATCGAATCGGAATTAGGGGTCTGCTTTGACGGCGGGCCGCCATCGCGGGCCTCCCAGAGAGGTGCCCTTATGGCAAGTCTGTCCAGAATCCTGGTGCCGGTGGAATTTTCACCGCGCTGCCGGGGCGCGGTCCAGTACGCCGAGGCCCTGGCCTGTCATTTCCACGCGGAAATCATTCTTCTCCACGCGGTGCTTCCCCCCCTCGCCAACTACAGCTCGTTTGAGGCCATGGCTTACTCGAGTGCCGACGAGTTCGCGGAGGAAGTCGCCGCCCAGCGCGTGCTCGATCTCGACGCCGTCACTTGCAAGGCGCCCGGCGGCGTCCGCACGATGGTCGTCATCGGCGATCCTGCGCGCACCATCTGCGAAACCGCAGCCGCCGAGAAGTGTGACCTGATCGTCATGCCGACCCACGGCTACGGTCCCTTCCGCCGCTTCCTCCTCGGCTCCGTCACCGCCAAGGTGCTCCATGACGCCGTCTGCCCCGTCTTCACGAGCCCCCACATGGACGCCGCGCCCGACTACACAACGATTGGTTTCCATAAGGTGCTCTGCGCGCTCGATCTCGCCCTGCACAGCCGCGAGGTGCTCGCCTGGGCCGACTGGTTCGCGCGCGAGTATGGCGCCTCGCTCACCATCGTGCACGCGATCCATGCCGCCGCAACGCGCCGCGGCGGCTTCTTCTTCGACCCCGGTTTCGGTATTGAGTTAACACGCCACGCGTCCGAGCGCATCGACCTTCTACGCGAAGATCTGAGTGTGAATGCGTCCGTCTCGATCCAGGCCGGCGAAACTCCGCTGGTAGTCGCCACCACCGCGGAGGAACAGAATGCCAGCGTACTGATCATCGGCCGCGGCAGTACCCCGCGCGCCCACGGCCATCTGCCAACCAACGCCTACGCCATTGTGCGCGAGTCCCCGTGCCCCGTCATCACGATCTGAGTAGGACAGACGATCGTTTTCCGTCGCCTGTCGGCTCTTCGCCGTTGGCGCTTAAATCGTCCCCGAATGTCGCTTGAATATCTGCAGCAGATTCTGCGACAACGCGGAGCGCGCCATCACCATGTCGCATCCCGCTTCCTGCGCCTGCTGCTTCAACTCCGCCTGAATGTGCGAAAGATAGCCGATCAGGCTGATCCCCTTCGTCTCCGGATTCCCCTTCAACTTCGTAATCAGCTGCAGTGGATTCGCCGCCTCGAAGTTCAAGTCGAAGACAATCAGTGAGGGTTTCGTCTTCGCCTTCTCCAGCACTTCCTTGCCTTCCGTCACAAACTCCAGCGCCAGCCCGTTCCGCTTGGCCGCTTCACTTAACTTGACCGAAAAGAATAAATCGGTCACCACCGCCAGGACTCGCCTTGCTTCCTGTTTGTGCATAGACGTGTGCTTTTCGAGAATTACCTTTGTCTTAGATGTAGAAGGATGGGACAGTCGAATTCTAACACGAAACTCAACGCGCCAACCCCGTCAGACTTCGGTACAAATCGTCCCATCGCCGCGCCCGGCCCTGATCCCCGAGCCGTGCGAACAAGCGTCCCAAACTCCCCGCGCACCGCGGCCGCGCCGGATCGTGATCCACAATCGCCTGGCACTGCGCCTCCATCCCCGCGAAGATCTGTGTCGATGGCAGCGTCTGCACGCCGGCCGGCGGAGTGCGCATGAAAACCGTCGCGCCCGAGTCCGCGAACACCATCTTCCATTCCTTTTCGTTCGGGTCCGCCAGCGCGAGCGGCAGTACATACGGCGTCCCCGAGTTCGCTTCGAATGCGTTCATCACCACCACTTGTATCCCGTACTGATCCAACAGTTCGCGAGTTCCAGGAACGTACTTGATCATCCGCTGATAATCCGCGAACGCTTTCTCGTTCAACCCCCGCCCATCGATGAACGACCTCTCCTCCGGCCAGCAGCGCCACACCAGGTAGCCACCCTTGTCGAAGCTGTGAAACATCGGCCCCGTTACATGGTGCGCCAGCAGAAAATCCGCCGCGCCCGCCGGGTATTTCCAATCCGCGTACTGCAATTGAAATGCCCGTCCGCGCGCGAAGGGTACCGTGATGGCACACACCAGCAGCGCCGCGATCGCCCAATCCATCCACCGCGCCGCCACCTGCTTCCACGGAATGTAGGCCGCCAGAATCATCGGCGCCACCAGGCCAAGCAGGATCGAATTGCGGATCGCCTGCAAATACGCCGCGCCGAACAGCCCGAGCAGCATCCAGTCCGCCGGCCGCGTCCGCTTCCGCTGCCACACCAGCACCGCCGCCGCGCCCAACAACAGTAAGTTCAAGAACGATGGCGGCCACAGCGGCGGCTTCTGCCATTCATAGATCGAACTCGTCAACGTGCTCTGCTTGTATGCCAGCAAAATGTACAGCGTCATGAACCGATTCGGATTCAAGAACGCGCACGGCACGCACGCCGCCGTCACCAGCCAGAGCCGCCGCTCGTCCGCCTCCGGCTTGCCGCGAAATCGCTTCCACAAAGACTCCGCGCAATACACACCGAGCACCACGAAGCCCATGAAGAATCCGCCGTGACAGTTCGCCCAAAAGCAGAACAGCGGCGGCAGCGCCCACAACCAGCGCCGCGATTCCAGTATCAGAATCGTCGCCATGATCAGCACGTATGTGATCTGGTACGGCCGGTCCGACGTGAAGTACGACGCGATGAACGCCGTCACCATCGCCGCTCCCAGCGCACTGTAAAAGCTGCCCGACCGCCGGAACGTCCACCGCCCCACCAGCCCGCAAAACGCCGTCATCAGCAGTGCGCGAAACAGCACCATGCCGCCGAATCCGCCCGCCGCATACGTCAAGTACAGGATCGTCTGCGCCAGCCACTCATGCGTCAGGTTGAACGCGCGCACCGTCTCTTCCCACGGCAGCGGCGTTCCCAAATACGTCGTGAAGCTGAACGGGTCCGGGATCGCGAGCTGGTGA
The DNA here is from genome assembly GCA_025463045.1 of Candidatus Solibacter sp. Classification (GTDB taxonomy): domain Bacteria; phylum Acidobacteriota; class Terriglobia; order Bryobacterales; family Bryobacteraceae; genus Solibacter. Next base: position 3,964 of record JAOAPT010000598.1, on the reverse strand, counting down.
TGCTCCGCCGTATATTTCCCCGTCTCCAGATGCAGCCACGTGTCCGAGTCCGAGACCTCGGTAGAGAAGCACGCTAACAGCAGGAACGCCGCCAATGCGACGATCGCCGTCCGCAGCCACGCGGGGGAAGTCGCTTGCATCTTATCCCGCGCGCGTGCCATCGGGCACCGGAGCTTCGGGCGTCGCCAGCACCGGCGTGATGCCGTCCGCGAATCCCAGATCGAACAACATGCCCTGCGATACGATACCGCGCATTTTCCTCGGCTCCAGATTCACCACGAACAGCGCCTGCCGCCCCTCGATTTCGCGCGGATTCGCGCGCTCCTGCTTCATCCCCGAAACAATGATGCGCTCGTGATCGCCGAAGCTGACCCGCAACTGCACCAGCTTGTCCGAGTTCGGCACGTCTTCCACCGCGAGTATCGTGCCCACGCGAATATCCAGCTTCTCCAGCAAATCGACCGTGATCGCTGGTTTAATGGGAGCTGGCTTAATGGGCGCGGGATTCATAGTAGGACATCCATTGATTGGCTCTCGCCGTCTGGCCGATCATCGTATATAGGTCGGCAATTCCCTTGGCGCACGCCGGATGCGTTGCGTCGTGTTCGATCTGCGCCCGGCACGCGTCTTCGATGCTCGTCAGCGCCTGCAGATTATTCAGCGGCTGCGTCCCCGCCGGCGGATGCCGCATGAACAGCATGCTCCGCTCGTCCGCCTGCATCAGCTTCCATTCCGTCTGCGCCGGGTCCGCCAGCGCCGCGGCCAGCGTGTGCACTCGCCCCGTGAACCGGTCGAAACCGTCGAGCACCAACACCTCGATGCCGTACTTCTTTAGCAATTCGTCCGCGGACTTTCCCCCATCCGAACTCGCGTAATAGAGGATGCGATTGTAATCCGCGTATGCCTCCTCGCTCAGCCCGCGCGGGTCGATGAAATCGCGCTCCGCCGGCCACAACCGCCACACCAGGTAGCCGCCGTTCTCATACGTATTGAACATAGGCGCCGTCACGTGGTTCGCTTGCAGATAATCCGCCGCCCTCGTCGGCAAAATCCATTCCGCCGCGCGCAACTGAAACGCGCCGCCGTCCCTCACCGCGCTCGCGATCGCCAGCAGGAGCGCGGCCGCCGCCGCGAACTCGGCGACGCGCGGAATCCTCCCGCGGAACACCGGCATATAAGTCCCCAGCAGCACCGCGCCCACCAGTCCCATCAGCACCGTATTCCGCACCGCCAGCATTGACGCCGCGCCGAACACGAAGTACAAAATCCAATCCACCGGACGAGTCCTGCGCCACGAGATTACCAGCGCCGCAAGCGCCCCGATCAGCACCAACCCATACCCGTACGGCGGCAGCCAGAACGCCGGATACTGCCACTCCAGGTTGCTCGACTGAATCGGACTGCTCCGATACAGCAGCATGATTTCGATCACCCGGAACCCATTCGGATTCAGCGCCGACGCGAGGAAGCACGCCACCGTCACCATCCACAATTGCTTCTCGCCCTCGACCGGCCGCTTCCGCAGCCGTTGAATCAGCGCCTCGCCGCAATACGCGCCGAGCATCACCCAGCCCATGAAGTACCCGCCGTGGCTATTCGCCCAAACCACGAAGACCGGCACCAGCGCCCACATCCAGCGACGCCGCTCCAACACCGCCATCGTCACCGCGAGGAGCACGAAGGTAATCAGAAACGGCCTGCTCTGCTGAAAGTTGATCGCCACCGCACCCGCCGCGATCGCCGCCCCTAGTGCGCGATAGAACCCCGCCGTGCGCCACCAGACCATCAGCCCCACCAGCCCGCAGAAGATGACCAGCATCACCGCGCGCAGCAGCACGAGCGCCGGAAATCCGCCCGCCGCGTGGATCGCGTACATCGTCATCTGCGCCAGCCACTCGTGCGTCAGGTTGAAGTAGCGCGTCTTCATCTCGCCCGGATACGCCGCGCTATTCCCGTTGCTCGTGTAGCTGAACGGGTCGGGCACCGTGAGCGCCTTCGTCTCCCACGTGTGCCTCCCCGTCATCAGATGCAGCCAGATGTCGCTGTCGGAGATCTCGCCCGTGAACCACGTCAGAAACAGGATCGCGGTCAGCCCGAGCAGCGCCGCACGCAGCCACGCGGGCGCCCCAGTGGACACGGACGCGGCAGGGGAGAGCTTTTCAGTTTTATCGAGGCGCTGAGCCATGAATAGTTCCGTTGCGTATCTGATCGTAAGTCGCCAGCCACTGCCCGGCGCGATCGCGCTTTCCCAGCTTGGTATACAAATCGGCCAGCCCGATCGCGCATCCCGGCTTCCCCGGCTCGTGCGCCAGGTGATCCGTGCACTGCGCGTCCAGGCTCGTGAAGACTTCCTCCGGATTCAACGGTGTCACACCCGGCGGCGGCTGCCGCATGAACACCATCGCCGTCTTGTCCTGAAACACCAGCTTCCACTTCGTCTGATTCGGATCGCTCAGCGCCGCACCCAACATGTACACCGTCCCACGCCAGTATTCGAACCCCTCGAGGACCAACACCTGCACGCCATACTGATCGAGCAGCGGCTGCGCCTCGCGATAGTTCAGCGCGATCTTCATGTAATCGTGAAACACGCTCTCATTCAGCGCGCGTCCGTCGACGAACGTCTTGAGCTCCGGCCACCCCGCCCACATCAAATACCCGCCCCACTCGTAAATGTTGAACATCGGCGCGGTCACATTGTGGTCCTTCAAAAACTTCACCGGACCCGCCGGATACTGCCACTCCGCCGCGCGCAATTGAAATGCCTCGCCCGCCGCGATCTTCTGTCCCGCGATCGCGAGCAGCACCACCGCCGCCGCATACCCTTCCCATCCGAGCGCCGGCTTCTTCCACCGCGGCAGATAACTCGCGATCGCAATCGGCGCGATCAGCCCGATGAAGATCACATTCCGCTGCGCCATCAGCGAGAACGCCGCGAACACCGCGAACAGCAGCACGTCGCTCATCCGCACCCGACGCCACGCCCACATCAGCACCGCCGCCGCACCCACCAGCAGTCCGCTATACCAGCTCGGCGGCCACAACTCCGGCGAATGCCATTCCTTCAACGAGCGCTGTAGCGTGCTGTGCTGATACGCGAACAATCCGGGGATCACGTTGAAGTACGTCGGATTCAACCCGCTCGCCACAATCGCCAGCAGACTCGCGCCCCATAGCTTCTTCTCATCGGCCGGCGCCTGCCCGCGCAGCCGCAGCCACAGCGCCTCGCCGCAATACGCCCCCAGCAATACCCAGCCCATGAAGTACCCGCCATGCGCGTTCGCCCAAAACACGAACAGCGGAGGCAGCGCCCAGAGCGGACGACGCCGCTCCAGAATCCACAGCGTGATCGCCATCAGTACGTACGTCACCAGATAAGGACGGTCCGCCGCCGACGTGCGCGCGATCATCCCGGCAGCCATGGCCGCCGCCACCGCGAGATAGAAGCGATCCGTCCGCCGCCACACCACCCACCCGACCATTCCGCTGAAAAACGTCAGGCAGAACGCCTTGAACAGCACCATCCCCGCGAATCCGCCCGCCGCGTACACCAGGTACAGAATCACCTGCGCGCCCCACTCGTGCTTCAAATTCAGTTCGCGCGTCGTCGCTTCCCCCGCGTACGCGGGCTGCCCCATGTAAGTCGTCCAACTGAATGGATCGGGCGCCGGCAGCCTGTGATTCTGCACCACGTACGCCCCCGTCCGCAGGTGAAACCACGTGTCCGCATCCGCCACTTCCCCCGAGAACATGCACGCGAGCGCAATCGCCGCGAGCCCCACGATCACCCACCGCAGCGCTATCGGCGCCTGGGCAGGCGTGCTCGGCGCGGACGGCGCAGTTACCGCCGTCTTAAGGCTGGCAGGTCGGGAAGGCATGCGGGAAATCTCAGTTTAGCATCGGGGCTACTCGCCAACGCGCAGTCCCTATTCACACACAACCGCCTGCCCAGGGCCCGCAGATA
>JAOAPT010000560.1 GCA_025463045.1 Candidatus Solibacter sp. | reverse complement strand
ATCTATCGGGAGACTGAGATTCGATCATGATGAAACGACTTGTTCCATTGGCGCATGTCATTGCATTCCTGCCGACGATGGCATGCCCGCGTATGCGTTGCCCGTCGCGTCCTTGACATTCGCCGCTCCCTCGGGGACCGCCTACTACACGGATTCCATCCCGGTGGTGCTCACCCTCTCGCTCACTACCGGCACCGGCGGTCTGAGTACAAATATTTTCGGCAATGTCATTGGGTTGACGGGTGCCGATATCAACCCTTTTCTTTTTCCGAACGTCCCACTCGGGATCGAGGGAAGCGATGCCACCAGAAGCAGTCTCAATGTATTTTACGAATGCAGCGGAACCTTCACAACAGGCTGCGGCGGACCGCCTTACGACCTCACTTTCAATTTCATTTTTGCGGCGCCCCTTACCGTTGCGGACGGGTCCAGCACGGACCTGAACTATCTCTTTTTCACGCCCACCGGAGGTGCAGCGCCTCCCGGGCGCTATTCCTTCACCAACACCGGCATCATCATTCAGGTGTGGGACGACAACGCGACCGACCCGGACGACCCGACGCAACCATTGCACCTGGCCGACGTCGTGATCGCCCGCACGAGGGCCACCGACGCGAATACAGAATTTTCGCGAGACGTGACCGCAACCGAGCCAGCGACCTGGGGCTTGATGCTGAGCAGTCTCGCGGTGATTGGCGGGATCATGCGCCGCAACCCTTAGGCGGCTTCATTTGGGAGAAGCATTGTTCGCCGTCGCACAAATCAGCTCGATGGACCTCTACGTGCTTACTAAGTGGATGACTCCGGCCAGCCGGCCGCAGAAACTACTAGGGAGATCCACTTATGTTGATATTGCTGATTCTTTTGATCGTGCTGTTGGGTGGCGGTGGCGGATACTGGGGTCACAGCCGCTGGGGCTATGGCGGAGGCGCGGGTGTTGGCGTCGGCACCATCCTCCTCATCCTTCTCGTCGCCTACATGTTGGGCATGATCAACTTGTAGCCGCGACAGGACGCCGGCTTGCGCTCGCAGCGATAGTTTGCGTGCGGCATATCCTGAAAACACGCTTCGGGCCGGTGGCCCCCCATCGGTTTCAAGTGTCCGCCGTCCCCCGCGCCAGCGCCGCTCAGCCCAGCGATTCGTGTGACGGTCGGCGGCCTCCGCGTCGGGACTCGCGGCACGACAGATAAGAAATTCTCCTGACGTCACGCGCGTAGTTCGACTGATGCGTTTCGGTGAACAGGGTCTCTCGCAGCAGACGTCTTTGCCGGCCTCGGCGGTCGTGATCGGAAGCAGATATGCTGGCGATCGCCGGTCCGTTGCGCAGCGCGGCGCGCTCGCGAAGGCACACGGCGTGGTGCTCGCCGCGGCACCAAAGTGATCGGTCGACTCGAAGGCATTCACCTATGATTCGAACGTCTTCCAGGGGCAGATCCACGCGGCGCTTTAGCGCTTTTACAACTTGTTTACATTGCGCGTAAGACTGCGCCTTTCCCCGTCGCTAAGATCGGAAAAGGTGCACCATGGGATCGCTTCCCGTACTTCGTCAAGCCGCAAATGAAACCGAATGGACCTGGCAGGCCATCGCCTTCTGCGAACGGCTGGCGGCCCTCGTTCTGCTGCTGTTCGCACTCCCCGTTCTCGCGGTCTGCTCGCTCGTTTTGTGGCTGGTCTTCGGGCGCACGCCGCTGATCGCACACCGGCGCGTGGGTTGGCAGGGAGCACCGCTGTGGATGCTGAAACTTCGCACGATGCAGGGCGGTGCGCCGCGCACGGGCTGGATCGAACGCATTGATGACGCCAGCGGACCGGAACTCAAGCGTGCGTCCGACCCCCGCGTCAGGGGCCGCTTCGCGCGCTTCTGCCGCCGCCACTCGCTCGACGAACTTCCACAACTGTGGCACGTGATTTCGGGAGAAATGGCGCTGGTCGGCCCGCGCCCGATCACCCAACAGGAACTCGACCGCTATTACGGAGTGCATGCCGCCGAAATTCTGCAGGGCAAACCCGGGCTGGTCGGACTGTGGCAAGTGTTGGGCCGCAACCGCCTGACCTATGCCGAACGCTGCCGGCTCGATCTCCGCCTGGTGCGCGAGCGAAGTATCACTTTATACGGAGCCATTCTATTGCGCGCTCTCCCCGAAGTTCTTCGCGGCAAGCACTCCTGGTGATCTTCGCCGGTCTTCCGGCTCCAATTCCAGCAGCGCCCCCATGCGCCGCAGAAACTCCTCTTCGGAGAACTGGCGTGCCCACGACTGCAGCTCCGCCGGACGGATAGTGTGCTCGATCAATTCCAGACGCGCGATCGCGTCCGCGAGTCCTGCAGCGTCGTCGTAGAAGACGCCGCCAAATCCTGGCACCGTCTCCAGCGCTCCGCCGCGGGCCAACGCGATCACGGGCTTTCCGCTCGCCAGCGCCTCTACCGGCGTCATCCCGAAATCTTCCTCGCCCGGCATCAGGAAGGCGCGGCAGCGCGCGTACAACTCGCGCAGTTCGACATCGCTCACGCGCCCCAGGAATTCCACGTTGCGGCCCGCCATCGCGCGCAGCTTACGGTACTCCGGACCGGCGCCCGCGATCTTTAGTTTCCGCCCCGTCGCGGAAAAGCTGCGCACCAGCGAATCGATTTGTTTATACGGCACCAGTTCCGATACCGCGAGGAAGTAGTCCTCCGCGGGCTTCCAATAGAACGAGTCGACATCCACCGGAGGATGAATGACTTCGCTTTCGCGCCGGTAGGTCTTCCAGATGCGCGTCTGCACATTGCGGCTGTTGGCTACGAAGCGATCGACCCGCGCCGCCGAAGCGTAATCCCAGAGGCGCAGGTAGTTGGACAACGGCGTCATCAAAGCGCGCTTCCAACGCGAGTTCGTCCACTCGTTGCGGTACGCCGGATAGAGGTCCCAGAGGTAGCGCATGGGCGTGTGGCAATAGCAGATGTGGCGCGTGTTGGAGGAGGTAATCACGCCTTTCGCCGGCCCGGATTCGCTGCTCACGACCAGATCGTAGCCGCGCAGATCGAAGCTTTCGAGCGCCATCGGCATCAGCGGCAAAAGCGAGCGATATTGACGACGCAGCGGATTGAGAAACGAGGTGGTGATGCGGTGCGTGCGCAGCTCGGGAGAGAGCGTCTCGGGGTCGCAGAACAGTGTGAAGATATCGGCGCCGGGCAGCAACCGACAGAGCGAGTTCACCACCTTTTCCCCGCCCCGCTGGTTTAACAGCCAGTAATGAACTATGGCCGCGCGCATCGTCTCTTCAGGATAGCCCGCGCTGCTCGCGCCGACATGCCTGAATACCCGGTTTTACTCGTGTTACGGCTTGACGCGTGATATCCAGGTTCTATACAGTCGAGTTCTATGCAGTCCGCCGAGGGCGCGCTCACGAAACGTATCGACCCGCTGCTGTGCGATCTCGAACTCCCGCTGACGGCGACTTTCTACCCGGCGGGATTTCCGCTCCGCATCGCTACCAATTCGCCTCACGTGCTGCAAGCGGCCGGCGAATCCTGGGAGCCCTTCCCCCGTCTGTTCGAGACGCCTCCGCTCGACTTCCGCGTAGTTGTGGAGCCCGGCGGAAACGTCACCGCCGAGCCTCGCGTTCGCAAGCAGGCCCACCTGCTTCACTATGTCTCCGACACGCGGAATTTCGCAGCCGGCGACTGCCTCACTCTCTCCGCGACGTTCTACCTCTCCGAAGCAAGCGTTGCCGATCACGTGCGCCTGCGCTGGTTCTATCTGGAAGCGATGGCCTATATGCTGCTCACGCAGCGCTACGTCGTTTCGCTGCACGCCGGCTGCGTCGCGCGTAATGGCGAAGGCATTCTGATCTGCGGCAAATCGGCGTCCGGCAAGAGCACGCTCTCTTTCGCCTGCGCACGCGCGGGCTTCACGTTCCTCTCCGACGATTGCACATGGCTGCCGCTCGATTCCGAGGCGAGTGAAGCGATCGGCAAGCCGCACATGGCGCGTTTCCGTCCGGACGCGGTGCGCCACTTCCCCGAGCTTGCGGGCCACCTAGCCAGTCTGCGGCCCAATGGCAAGCGCTCCATCGAAGTTCCGACGAGCCTGTTTCCTGGCGTGCACACCGCGAGCCGCTGTCCGATCGGCAGCCTGATCTTCCTGGATCGCGAAAGCGAAGGGCGACCGCGCCTGGACCGCATGCATCCCGAGGAAGCAATCCCTCTTCTGCTTGCCGACCTGCCGAGCTACGGTCCCGAGGTCAATGACGCGCACGAGAAGGCGATTCACCGGCTTGCCGCGCTGCCTGCGTGGCGGCTCCGCTACCGCACGCTGGAAGACGCAATCCGGCTGCTCTCGGCACTGCGATGAGCACGCCGAACTTTCTGATTGTGGGCGCGGGCAAAGCGGGGACCACGTCGCTCTACAGCTATCTCCGCCAGCATCCGCAAATCTACATGAGCCCGGTGAAAGAGCCGGCGTATTTCGCGCCCGAGATCCGTCCCGAGGCGCTGAGCGAGCCGATGCGCCGGCACGTCGCACTGCAATCCCAATCGCTCGCCGCGGTGCTCGCTGATGGCGAACCTTGCAAGCCGTACGGCTGGATCGCCGCCGAGTGGGAGGACTACATCCGGCTGTTCCGCGCGGAGAAAGGCGCGCGCGCTATCGGCGAAGCCACGCCCGCATATCTGTGGTCGGCCACCGCCGCGGCCAACATTCGCGCCCGCCTGCCTGAAGCGAAGATCATTATGATACTGCGCGACCCCGCGGAACGCGCATTCTCCCACTACCTGCATCAGGTCTCGGTGGGCCTGACTGCCGCGAGTTTCCGTGCGCATCTGGAAGCCTGCGCGCGCGATCCACACCGCGAACTTTCGCCGCTGTACCCGTTCCTCGAACTCGGGCTGTATCACGATCAGGTGAAGCGTTTCCTCGACGCTTTCCCACGCGAGCAAATTCGCATCTACTGGTACGAGGAAGCATGGAGCCGCCCCGCGGAACTGCTGGCCGCGATCTTTCGCTTTCTCGAAGTAGACGACACGTTTGTGCCAGACCTGTCGGAACGCATTCATCAGCGCCGCGCGCCGCGGTCCACGCGTCTACACCACATCCTGAAACAGTCCCGCATCTGGTATCCGTTGAAGTCGCTCGTTCCCGTTAGTTTCCGCGGGCCCTTCCGCCGTCTCGCCTTCCGGGCTGGTGCGTCGCTCGTCATGAATCCCGCCGACCGTAGCTACCTGATCGACTACTACCGCGAGGACATCCAGCGGCTCGCCGCGCTTTTCAATCGCGACCTCAGCGCCTGGCTTCGGTAACGTCCACATAGAGCGAGCAGACGCATCGTTGGCAAATTGCATTTCCCGCGACGCGAAGGCTCTCGCGGAACGCGATCGCGCGGGGACCGTTCAATACTGCCTCAAGCGTCGTTCCCGCAAGATTGCCGACAGGCGAGTGAAAAAAGCACGGCCGCACGTCACCGCTCGATTCCACTACGGCAGACACCCACGGCGCGTTGCAGCGCGGTGCGCGGTGCGCCTCCAGTCCGACGCAAGCACGAAAATGGCGGACGATTCTCCGGAGTTTCTCCGGTGATTCCAGCACGAATCCGTCGTTCGGATACTCCGCGGCCAGCGCCTCGATCTCGCGTTCGAGTTCCGCGAGTTCCGGCGCGACGGTGGACTCCGCCGTGTGATCGAACGCACCCGCGCTGAGGTCTGCCGCCAGGAAAGAAAGCGAGCGAAGTCCGATCGCACGCGCCGCCTCCACGGTGGCGCGGAGATGTCCGGCATTTTGCGACTGCACCGTGCAGCGCGCCGCAATCGGAAAGTCCGGCGCCAGCGCGTGTACCGCACGGACGCCGGCGGCGAGCCGCTCGAACGCGTTGGGTACGCGGCGGATCGCGTCGTGAATTTCCGGCGGGCCGTCGAGCGAAACGATCACCTCGTCCGCGCCTTCCGCAATCTGCAACGCGTAGCGCTCCAATAGCAGGCCCGTGCTTAAGATCGTCACCTTGATGCCACGCGCACGGAGCATCGCGGCCAGCCGGAACAGGTCCGAGTGCATCAGCGGTTCGCCGCCCGTGAACACCACCCACGTAACGCCCAGCCGCTCGATATCCGCCATGTGCCGTTCCAATTCGCCGGCGCTCAGTTCCTCGGCATCGGTGCGTTTCCAGATATCGCACATCACGCAACGGCAGTTGCAGCGGCTGTGCGGCTCGAGCACCAGAATCGGCAGTCGCGTGATCGTGGCGTTCATGACAGAATCCGTTTGCCCGCGAGGCGTAGCGTACTTCCCAGATGCTTCGCCGCCGCTCGCCGCAGTCCGCGGACATCCGCATCCACCAGCACCGGCGGACGCCCCTCGACGTGCAGGAGTTGGAACTGGCGACGCTCTGCGATCGGCAGTTGTCGAGCGAGTTCCGGCGAAATTAGCCGGATGCGTCCCGCGACCACCACCATCGCGATCGTTCCTTGCAGCAACGCCTGCGCCTGACCCGGCGCCTCCGACCGTACCGCGATCCAATCGCCCTTGCGTTGCGCAGCGCTCAATCGCAAAATACGCGCCGGCGCACTGCTCGCCATCTCGTAGACTCGCTCCGCCGGAAGATACCGCCGCGCCGCCGCGAGTTCATCCAGCAGATCGACTGGCGCGCTCAGCGCGGAATCCGTCGCCAGCGCGATCGGAATGCCGGAACGCAGCACCGCGCGCGAAACCGTGCGCCCCAGCATTCCCGCGTTCGAAGTCGGGCACCAAACCAGCGACGCACCTCGCTGCCGCATCAACGCTACGCCTTCACCTTTGATCCCGACCCCGTGGATCAACACCGTTCGTCCATCCAGCACGCCCATCGAGTCGAGCGTGTGCACCTCGCGCCGCGCGGTAGCGTCCACGCCTTCCGCGCAGTGCACCACAAATGGATAGCTGAACGCCGCCTTGCGGAAGCGCGCCTGCAGGTCCGGCGCGAACTCGAGCGAGTGCGCCCAAGCAAACCGGCGTACCACCCGCACCGGAAATCCGGAGTTGAAAACATCGCGCTCGTACGGATTGTGATGGCACACGGTCGTCACGCCAGACAGCAGATTCTTGAGCGCGCCCCACCGCAGGCGCACCGCCTTCGGGACGCGCAAGTGCTCGCGCACCGGACTGCGCTCCGGATGATAAATGTCGCGCGCCCACTCGCCCGCATTCGCGTACGGACCCCGGCCCAATTGGGGAAAGAGATTGAACTCCAGGTGATCGTGCGCATTGATCAGTCCGGGCATCACGACGTACCCGGAGAGATCGAGCGCGCGGGGATTCATTTGCGAGCCCATCGCGTCATCAGTACCGCCGGCACATCGCAGGCTGCCGCGAACAGTTCCGGCCTGCCTGCGCGCTCGAACAGCGCGCGCTCCGGCTCGCCGATCTTCGCCTCGCTGCACTCGGCGAGCGTTAGGCCGGGCGCGGCATCACGCAACTGTTCCACGGTGTACGGGTGATTTTCCAGTTCGTACACCCGGCCATCGCGCCGAAACGTTCTCCGCCAGCCCTGCGCCGCAGCCGCAGGATGAAAGTCCGTCAGCAGGAGCGTCCCGCCGGACATCAGCACACGCTCGAACTCACGCATCGCCGCCGCCGCCTCGCGCACGTGTCCGAGCGTCAGCGCGCATAGCACCAGGTCGGCCGACGCGCTCGCCACCGGGAGCGCCGCCGCATCGCCCACGGCCAACCGCCCGCGCAAGCCGGCCTTCCCGGCAGCCACGGCGAGCATCGCCATAGACGCGTCGATACCAATCCCGCCGATCCTCGACGTCCACCGGCCCGTGCCGCATCCGATGTCGATCGTCCGCCGCGCCGTCACGCTCGCGATCCACGGCGAGAGAGCGCGCTCTTCCAACGCGACGATCGGCGAGGGCGTCTGGTCCCAGTCCTCCGCCCACAGCGCGTAGCCTTGGCGTGCCGAAACCGGAATCGCGGT
>JAOAPT010000831.1 GCA_025463045.1 Candidatus Solibacter sp. | reverse complement strand
TGCACGTCATCCGTGAAGATCCGGCGAACGCGAACCTCCTGTTCGCGGGCACCGAGTTCGGACTCTTCGTCAGCTTCAATCGCGGCCAGAACTGGGAGCGCATGAAGAACGGACTCCCCACCGTCCCCGTCTTCGACCTGCAAATTCACCCCCGCGACCACGACCTGATCCTCGCGACCCACGGCCGCTCGATCTGGATCATGGACAACATCAGCGCACTCGAGGAACTCACCGCCAAGCCCGATGTGTTGACCACCGACGTCCATCTCTTCCCCGGCCTGCCGGGCATCGAATGGAGGACGGTCGACTATCGCGGCTTCCTCGGCAATCGCCAGTACTTCGCCGCGAATCCGCAGGCCGGACTGCTGCTCGATTATTCGCTGAAGGCCGCCGGCCCCGTGCGCGTAACGGTCGCCGATAAATCAGGCGCTGTGATCCGCACCATCAACGGCCGCGGCGAAGTAGGCGTGAATCGCCTCGCCTGGGATATGCGCATGGATCCGCCGGTTCGTCCCGCAGGCGCGGCGGGCGGCGCAGCCGGCGGCGGTCGCGGTGGACGCGGCGGCGGTGGTGGCGGAGGACGTGGCGGCACGGGCGAGAATCAAGCCTTCGCCGCGCCCGAAGCCGGCGGTGGCGCTCCGGGAGAACCGGGCGCGCCGGGCGCCGAAGCCGAGGCAGCGCCCGGTGCCGGACGCGGCGGCGGACGTGGAGGCTTCGGCGGCCGCGGCTCGCTGGTCGATCCGGGCGAGTACGTCGTCACCCTCACCGCGGCTGGGAAGAGCGAGACCCGCACCGTCACCGTACAGGACGATCCGCGATCCACCATCACCAACGAAGACCGCATCCAGCGTCGCACCGCGATCACGAAACTCAGTGCGCTCGCCAAGCAGGCCGACGAAAGCCGCCGCAAGGTTGTCGCCATCAACACCGCGCTCACCGGCTTGCAGGACAACTGGAAAAAGCCGAACACGCCACCCGTACCCGACGCCGCCAAGAAGGCCGTCGACGATATGATGGCGCGCGTCAAGGCCGTGCTCGGCACGTTCGAAGCTCCGCGTCCCGCCGCGCCCGCGCAACTCGGCGCTGCCGGCGCGCGCGGTCCGTACACGCCGCCGCCCATCAATCAGAAGATCACTCGTCTGATGGGCACCATCGAAAGCTATGGCGGCCCGCCCACCGCCAAGCAGTTGAGCGAAGTGGAAGACTGCGGGAAACAGCTCGTTCCCGCCGTCGCGCTCGTCAACAAAGTCTTCGACGACATGCCCGCGCTCAACAAAGCGCTCGCAGCGGCCGGCGTGTCGTACTTCACCATCGATACCAACAACGTCCCGGCTGCAACTTTCGGCCGTGGCGGAGGAGAACGATAATGTTACGTACGGCATTGACAGCAACACTCATGGCGGCCGCGGCGTGGAGTCAAACGGGCGACGTGAAACTCGCGGAGCAGGCATACAAAAACATAGTCGAGCTGAAGGGCGTTCCTGCCGAGCAGGTGCTCCCCGCGATGCAGTTCATGGCCACGTCTCTCGGCGTTGACTGCAACTTCTGCCACGTGCAGGGCAAGATGGATGCCGACGATAAAGCCACCAAGAAAACCGCGCGCGAGATGATGCACATGCAGGCGGAGATCAATAAGACGAACTTCCGCGGCCAAAAGCAGGTGACCTGCTATTCATGCCACCGCGGTGCGGCGCGTCCCGTCGCCGTGCCACCCGTGCTGGATTCCGACGCCGCACCACGACCCGCCGCGCCGATGGCAGCGCCACCCGCCCAAGGCCAGCAGGTGACCGCCGACCAGATCCTCGAGAAGTACGTGACCGCCCTCGGCGGCGCCGACGCGATCCGCAAGATCAACAGTCGCGTGCAGACCGGTAAGATCACTGCCATGGGCAGCGACTCGCCCATCGAGGTCTTCACCAAAGCGCCCAACAAGCGCGTCTCGATCTCCAACGGCAGCAGCTACACCGCCTTTGACGGCACCGCCGGCTGGATGGGCAATACCGGGCGCCCCGTACGCGAAATGTCACCCGCCGAATCGATGGCCTCCGCCGTCGACGCCGAGTTCGCGCTCGCGCTCCGCATCAAAGAGCTCTACCCGCAGTTACGCCGCGGCCGTCCCGAGGAACTCGCCGGAGCAACGTGCGAAGTATTGAATGCCAGCGGCCCGGGACGTGTGCCCTTGCGCTTGTACTTCGACAGCAAGTCCGGCCTTCTTGTTCGCCTGGTTCGCTACGCCGACACTCCGCTCGGGCGCATCCCCACCCAGGTCGACTACGCCGACTATCGCGAGCAGGATGGCGTCAAAACGCCTTTCAGGTGGACCCTCTCCCGCACCAACGGCCGCTTCACGATCCAAATCTCCGACCTGAAAAACAACGTCCCGATCGACGACGCGAAGTTCGCCAAACCTACGGGCGACGTAAAGTAATCCGCAATTTCATCGCACCGATGTAGCTGTCCGCCGCGCCGTAGTAGCCGGTCAGGTCCAACGGGTCCTGGCCGGCAACTGCGCCCTCCAGAAAAATCACGTTCGGTACTGCTCCCCGCTTTTCCCAATCCAACTCGGGCAACATAAAGGCCTTCTCCGACCGCGCAATCACCTTCGTCGGATCGTGCGCATCGAACAGAATCCATCCCGGCCCATAAACCAGATTGTCATCCGCTCCGTTGTACAGCAGCAGGATTCCAGCAGCCGTCATCATCGGCGGCGGCCCCGGCTCCATCACGCGCGAATCGAACGCCCCAGCACGCCGTGGCAGCACCGGCGCATCAGTCGCGTCCGTCCAGTGCACCAGGTCGCTCGACGACGCCACGCCCATGTGATCGCGCGTCTTGCCATCGGGATCGCGCTGCGTCCCCATGTAGTACATCCACCAGCGCCCGTTGACGCGCTCGGGCAGAATCGCGCCCGATTTCGTCCACTGCGTATTCCAAGTGCCCTTGTAAGCCGGCAGGATCACGCCGAGCCGCTTCCAGTGGATCAAATCCATCGACGTCGCCAGGCACAACTGCGCGTCCCGC
>JAOAPT010000528.1 GCA_025463045.1 Candidatus Solibacter sp. | reverse complement strand
ACCTGCGAAGCTGCCGAACAAAGTGGGTGGAAAGGCCTGCGGCGGAGGTGGTGGAGGGAAGGCCCGTGACCAAGGAGAACATCATGGAATCTAACACTCGCCTGACCCAGAGCGGGGAAAGGGTGTCCCAGGGATTGCAGGGTGTGCGGGAAAGAGCACGGAGACAGCAACAGGAGCGGTTCACCGCATTGCTCCATCATGTGACACCAGAACTACTAGGGGAGAGCTTTTACGCCCTGAAGCGAAAGGCAGCACCGGGAGTAGACGGGATGACGTGGGAAGAGTATGCGACCGGGCTGGAGGACAGACTAAAAGATCTACACAGCCGGGTGCATCGCGGCGCGTACCAGGCACAACCGTCGAAGAGACGCTGGATCCCGAAAGGCAATGGCAAGCAACGACCATTGGGAATCGCGGCACTGGAGGATAAGATCGTCCAGCAAGCCGTGGTGACGGTCCTCAACGTGATCTACGAAGAGGAATTTCGGGGGTTCTCATACGGGTTTCGGCCTGGGCGGGGGCAGCATATGGCGCTGGACGCGCTGTATGTGGCGATCAAGCGGAAGCGGGTGAACTGGATTCTCGATCTGGACTTAAAGAGCTTTTTCGATAACATTTCGCATGAAAAGCTGGTCCAACTCATCGAGAAACGAATCGCCGATCCAAGAGTCCTGCGTCTGATCCAGAAATGGCTGAAGGCGGGAGTGATGGAGGACGGCGAGTGGTCGGAAACAGAAGCGGGAACGCCCCAGGGTGCGGTGATATCGCCGCTGCTCTCAAACGTATACCTGCACTATGTACTCGATCAGTGGACCGATCAGTGGAGGCAAGCGGCGCGAGGCGAGATCACCATCGTACGCTACGCCGACGACGCCATCCTCGGCTTCGAGCACCAGGACGAGGCAGAGAGCTATCTCAGGGAACTGAAGGAGCATCTGCGCGAGTATGGGCTGGAGCTGAATGAAGACAAGACACGGCTGATCCGATTCGGGCGGTTCGCGGCATTCAACCGGGCCGAACGTGGAGAGGGAAAACCGGAGACGTTCACCTTCCTGGGACTCCAGCACATCTGCGGGCAGAACAGGTTGGGCAGATTCGAAGTCCGGCGCATTACGGACGGCAAACGAAGGCGGAAGAAACTGCAAGAGTTGAAGCAGGAACTCCGCCGGAGGATGCACGCGCCAATAGCGCAGGTCGGAGAATGGCTGCGGAGCGTGCTAAGGGGTTATTACCAATACCATGCGGTGCCGGGGAATCTGCCGGTGCTGTCCCGTTTCCGACACCAGGTAGCACGCCTCTGGTTCAGAACCTTGAACCAGCGCAGCCAACGGCGGAGCAACTGGGCAAAGCTGGGTCCCATCTTCGACCATTGGTTACCCATTCCTCATGTGGTGCATGCGTATCCGGATGCTCGTTTCGACGCCAGACGCCGCAAGGGGTCAGATCCAAGGTAAGAACCGTATGCAGTAGTTCCTGCAAGTACGGGTCTGTGCGGGGGGTGGCTGGTAACGGCCATCCCTACCGCGACGGTGGTCACGTGACCACCGCCCTCTTGCTCGCCAAAGCGCGAGTCACGCCTCGCGACTCTGCTTGGCGCTCGGTTCTTCATCGCGTTTGGTGGGCCGCATGCCGATGGGACTCCGTAACGGTCGCGGCTCTGCTTGGCGCTCGATTCTTCAACGAGGCGCGGCGCGGGTCGGAGGCAATCCCTCGCTGCTCTCGGGCCTTACTGAATATAACCGAGCCCCTTCAACTGCTTGAGCTTCTCCGCGTCCATCTGTTTATTTTGGCGCTTCTGCGCAGGGAGATTCTTCCTCCACGAACTCAGCGCGGTATCCATCTCGGTAGCGCGGTCCGGCTGCAGGACCAAAAGACTGTGCTGCTCATTGGGGTCGACGCTCAAATCGAACAACGAGCGCTTGCCGTTGCTTGAAGTGACGTACTTCATCGGCCACTGGTAGATCACCTTCGCAGTGCAGCCGCCCGGGCACTCCGGGGCCTGCATCACGGGGCAGGGGAACGTCTCCGCGTACAGCGTCCGCGGTTCGCCAGACCCGGCGAGATTCTTTCCCTGCATGGCCGGCGGCACGGGAGCCTGCGCGGCCGCCAGAACGCTTGGCGCCACGTCGATCAGGCTCACCGGCCGAGATTCCACGCCATGCAGCGTGCTGTGCGGATATTTCACCAGCAGCGGCACGTGCAGCAGATTCTGATACGGCGAGTTGGCGTGCCCGACGTGTTGGCGCTCGCCGAAGGACTCTCCATGATCGGACGCGACGATGATCATCGTGTTGTCGTACGCCTTCTCGCGCTTCAACCAGTCCACGACCCTGCCGATCTGCGCGTCCTCATAGGCAATGCCGCCGTCATATTGCGATACGCAGTGCGGCCGGTAGTCGGCCGGCTGAGTCGGAGTACGCACAATTGCGAGCTGCTCTTCCTCGAGGATGTCCTGCGTCATACGCGACCGCTTGCCGGGAAATTTCGAATCGTACGGCGCGGGCGGTACGTAGGGAAAGTGCGCATCCATGTAATTCAAGAAGACGAAGAGCGGCGCCGAGGGCTTATTGCGGTGTTCAAGAGTGGAGAACAGCGTCGAGTCGATGTCTTCGCCGAGGCTGTAGAGGCGATCAAACTGGGACGTGTCTGCGACGAAGCTCAAGCCGCGGCGCACGGTGCGGCGCATCAGGAACGGCGCTCCATCCGGTAGCATCGGGACCGGACGCGGAATGCGGAACTCCTGGAAGCCGCGCTCCAATCCGAAGTCGGAGCGCAGGTAAAGGTTGGCCGCCACGCCGACCGTCTCATAGCCGTTGGCCTGCATCAATTCCGCGAGCGTCGGGTAGGTCTTCGAAAGTTCGCGCCCGTAAATCGCTTCGGGAGGCTGGCAGTACGCGCCGTGCCAGCTTGGATACATCCCGGTGAAGAGCGACGCGTGGCTCGTGATCGTGATGTCCGACGCAGACGAAGTATTCGTGTAGACCACTGCGTCCTTGGCGAGTTCCTTCAGACGAGGCGTCGTGTCCTGATCGTAGCCGAGCGCGGAAATATGATCGGCGCGTACCGTGTCCATCACGATCAGCACCACATTCGGCCGCGCCGATTGCCCCAGTCCCGGCGACGCCGCTTCGACCGCGCTGCTCCCGCCGAACGAGAGCGCGAAGCTGGCGATTGTCAGGCCGGTCCCGAGCACAACCGAGGCAAGCGTCAGGCGCCGGTCAGCGGCGAACCGTCCGCCGCGTCCCGCCCAGACGGCGAGCGCGGCAATCACCGGCAATGCCAGTGCCAGCACCAGCGCCCATTTCTGAATCGACGCGCCCAGTTGCGCGGCCGAATCCATTTCGAGCAGGCTATGTTCCTGTCCGACGCCGAGCAGCAGGCCGGAGATCACCCAATAGTTGGTCAGCAGGCCGAGCCGGTTCATCCATTGAACGGAGCGCAGCGCGACCAGCAGCAGCAGCAGGAAAATCACGGCCGCCAGTTGCAGCCACATGCCGCCGTGCTGGGTACCTTGCGCCATTAGGACGTGAACTTCGAACCCCAGCGCCAACGTCACCGCCGCGGCTAACTCGAGAGCGCGTGCCGGATTTGTCCGCACCGCTTCCGCATCCCGCTTCAGCCAGACCAGGTAACCCGCCAGCGCGCCCGAAGCCAAGCCGATCGCCAAATAGGCAAGCAGCAACTCCGCGGTGAGTTTCCAATGCCACGTAGTAAAGATTGAATAGGGGCGAGTTGTACGAAAAATTACGGACGAGAAAACAAACTCCACAACCGCATATGCCGACCACGCAGCGGCTCCATTAAGGGCGCCAAAACCAATAAAATCAGAGAGATTACGGAAGCGAGTGTGTGAAGCAGCATCAGCGGGCATAAGGGGTATGTTACAATTCTTGGACTGCGGTCCATTTTAGCATGCAGGTTCTTAGCTGCTCGCTGAAACGGATGATGCTCTCGGTTAGCAACAACGTGTAATGCGATCGTTACGGCCGCGGGCTAGTGTATAAAAGGCGTGTGTACGAGCCTCCGTCCGCGCGTCGAGAGGGTACAAACATAAATGGCCAAGCCGGCGGCAACACCAAAACCGAACAACTATATTATCGTCGTCTTCGATAGCTGTCGCCATGACTCGTTCATCGCAGCCAAACCGAAGAACATCATGCGCCTCGGCGAAGTCGAGCCGCGGTGGTCGTATGCCTCCTGGACGGCCCCTTCCCACTACAATCTGCTTTCCGGCTTGCTGCCCCACGACAGCCCCAAGCAGGTCTTCGCTTCCGAGTATTACAAGAAGGATTTCCTCAAGTACGCGGAGCGCCTGGGCGTCGAGGGCGTAGGCTTCAAGTCACTCATCCCGAAGCTCTATTTTCCCGCGTTCCTGCAGCAAAGCCTCGGCTACCGCACGCATGCGATGGTCTCGCTGCCGGTCCTGAATCCGCGCACCATCCTCAACAACGGCTTCGACACCTACCGCTTGATGGACCACCACAACGACATGCGCGCCATGGTGAAGGAGATGCGCTTCCCCGAGGACAAGCCGTCGTTCTACTTGCTGAATGTCGGGGAAACCCACTATCCTTACGCGCTTCCCGATGAGCCGCCCGAGGATTGGCCGCGCATCAGCGGCATTCACGGTGTCTTTAAGCACCTGGACGATCAAATTGTTGGTGGAAAATTAATCAAAGGGGGCGATAAGTTCTTCAACAAGGCAAAAATGAAAATGCTGCGTGATCGCCAGGTGAAAGCCGTGAAACACCTGGATCGGGTGGTGGAAGAACTTTTCGATCTCGTTCCCAAGAACACGTACATTACGATTACCGCCGATCACGGGGAGCTGTTCGGCGAAGGCGGATTCTTCGGTCACGGCCCCATCATGCACAAGAAAGTGTTTGAGGTGCCGTTCATCGAGGGCAAGCTTCGATAATGGTGCACATCACTCCTGAACTCGCGTATATCGGGCCGGGCGCCGGGTTTGCATTCCTCGGCTCGTTTCTCACCCTTCTCGGCGGCCTGCTGCTCGGGCTCATCTCCGTCCTGCTCTGGCCCTTCCGGATCGCAATGCGTGCAATTCGCGGTCAAAAGGGCTACAAGCAAGCCAAAGTTCAGAAGCTGATTTTCCTGGGACTCGACGGGCTCGACCCTGGCCTTGCCGAGCGCTACATGTCGGAGGGCAAGCTGCCCAACATGAGCAAACTGCGCGAGCAGGGCGGCTTTCATCGCCTGCGTACCACCTTCCCCGCACTCTCGCCTGTGGCGTGGTCGACCTTCGCGACCGGCGTCAACCCGGCGCGCCACAGCATGTTCGATTTTCTCAATCGCAACCTGCGCTCGTACATGCCGGAGCTCTCGTCCACCCGCGTACGCGACCCCGAGCGCGTTCTGAAGCTCGGCAAGTACCGGATCCCGCTGAGCCGTCCGATCGTCGAGATGCGCCGCAAGAGCCGCACCTTCTGGCAGATCCTCGGCGAACACCAGATCGCGTCCACCATCCTCCGCGTTCCTATCACCTTCCCGCCCGAGAAATTCAACGGCCGCATGCTCTCCGCGATGTGTACGCCCGATCTGCTCGGCACGCAAGGGACGTTCGCGCTGTTCACCACGCGCAATTCGAGCGGCGAGATGGAGAGCGGCAACCGCTATCCGCTGGCGCTCCGCGAAGGACTGCATCACGGCGAAATCGAAGGCCCAGCCAACAATATGGAAGAGGGCGCGGGTGCGATGAAGATTCCGTTCACGCTCAAATCGAAGGGCAAGGGCCGCGCCACGCTGCACATTTCCGATCAGAAAGTCGACCTCGTCGAGGGCGATTACACCGAGTGGATCACGCTGACGTTCAAAGCGTCCCTCGGCATCACGGTGAGCGGTATCGCGCGTTTCCTGCTGACCGAAACCGAGCCCGAAGTTTCGCTCTATCACACGCCGATCAACATCAATCCCGACGATCCCGCGCTGCCGATTTCGCACCCCACGTACTACGCGACGTACCTCGCGAAGCTGCTCGGCGTGTATTCCACGCTCGGGATGGCGGAGGACACCTGGGCGCTCAACGAGCACGCGATCGATAGCGACGCCTTCCTCAAGCAGGCGTATCTGACCTACGACGAGCGCGAAGCGATGTTCTTCAGCGCGCTCGACCGCACGCGCCGCGGCGTGGTGGCCTGCGTCTTCGATACCACCGACCGCGTGCAGCACATGTTCTTCGCGCAGAAGGATCGCGGCGGACCGTACAGCAAAGTCATCGAGGATCTTTACATCAAGGCGGACCGGCTGGTCGGCAAGGCGTTCAATTACGTCGATGAAGAGACCGCGCTGTTCGTCATCTCCGACCACGGCTTCGCGTCGTTTGAACGCGGCGCCGATCTGAACTCCTGGTTCTTGAAGAACGGCTACCTCACGCTCAAGCCCGGCACCACCGGCGAGAGCAGCTACCTCAAAGACATCGATTGGGAACACACGCGCGCCTATACCTTCGGGCTCGCGGGCGTGTATATCAATCAGCAGGGCAGGGAAGCGCAGGGCATCGTCAAGCCGGGCGCCGAAGCCTCGGCCCTCAAGAAGGAACTCGCCGCCAAGCTCTCCGGCCTGCGCGACGAGGAACGCGATCGCCTGGCGATCCGTACCGCGTGGCCGAGCGAATCGCTCTACACCGGACCGTATCTCGACGCTGCGCCCGATCTCATCATCGGGTTCGCCGACGGCTACCGCGCTTCGTGGGATGCCGCGGTCGGCAAGACGACCGGCAAAGTGTTCACCGACAATCTCAAGGCTTGGAGCGGCGATCATTGCATCGATCCGCACCTCGTTCCCGGCGTGATTTTCTGCAATCGGAAAATCTTCGCCGAAGATCCGGGGATCGAAGACATGGCGCCGACCGCGCTCAAGCTCTTCGGCATTCAGCCGCCGCCTTACATGGAAGGCAAATCGGTGCTGGAGCCCGGAACGCAGACCGTCGAACGCGAGGTGGCCGCTTGAAGTTTGCGCTCGGCATCCTGTGCGCAGGAATTCTGCTCACGGGATGTTCGCATCAGATCACGACACAGGCCGCCGGCAAGCGGATGATCGTGCTTGGCATCGACGGCATGGATCCCGCATTTCTCGAAGCGCACTGGAGTTCGCTGCCCAATCTGAACAAGTTGCGCCAAAAGGGCGATTTCCGCCGACTCGGTACCACCGTGCCGCCGCAGAGTCCGGTGGCGTGGTCGACGGTAATCACCGGCATGGACCCGGGCGGGCACGGTATCTTCGATTTCGTGCACCGCAATCCGGCAACGCGCATGCCGATGTCGTCGATGGCCGAAGTCACCGAAGCCACCCACAACCTCAGCATCGGGCCGTACGTCATTCCGCTCTCCGGCGGAGGCGTGCGCGCATTGCGCGAGGGCCGCGCCTTCTGGCAGATTCTCGGCGAGTCGGGTGTCGCCGCCAAAGTCATCCGCATGCCCGCGAATTTTCCGCCCGCCGATTGCGAACAGGAATCTCTCTCCGGCATGGGCACGCCCGATATGACGGGCGCCTTCGGAACCTTCACCTTCTTCACCGACGATCCCGCGGAGAAGCGCACCAACGTTCCCGGCGGCCGCGTCCAGCAGGTCAAGGTCGAAAACGGCCGCACGTCGCTCCACATCGAGGGTCCGGCCAACAGCCTCCGCAAAGATCACGCGATCACCGCTGCCGATGTCACGGTACACGTCGATCCCAAGGAGTCCGCCGCTCGCTTCGATCTCGATGGCCAGCAGTTCATTCTTCGCGAGGGCGAGTGGTCGGAGTGGGTTCACGCGAGTTTCAAATTGCTGCCCGTGAAGAGCACGTCCGGAATTCTTCGCGTCTATCTGCAGAAGGCGCACCCTTACCTGCGGATCTACGTAAGCCCGGTGAATATCGATCCGCAGGATCCCGCACTGCCGATCTCCACGCCTGCGAAATTCAGCACCCAGCTCGCCGACTCGCTGGGACCGTTCTACACGCAGGGCATCGCCGAGGAGACTTCCGCCTGGCGCGCCGGACTCTTCACCCGCGAAGAGTTCCTCACGCAAAGCCGCAAGGTGCTCGCCGACAGCCTGCGCATGTTCCGCTACGAACTCGACCGCTATCAGGGCGGCCTGCTCTTCTATTACTTCTCGAGCGTTGACCAGAACGCGCACATGCTCTGGGGCAGGTACGAAGCGGACCTGCTCGGCATTTACCAGGGCGTCGATGCGGCGATCGGCGATGCGATGGCGAAGGCGGGCAACGATACCGACCTCGTCATCCTGTCCGATCACGGCTTCGCGCGCTTCGACCGCACTGTACATCTGAATACCTTCCTCATGAAGCAGGGACTGCTGACGCTCGACGACCCGGCGAATGTCGGCGACGCCGAACTCTTCCAGCACGTGGACTGGTCGAGGACGATGGCGTACGCAATCGGCCTGAACGGCATCTACCTCAACCTGGAGGGCCGTGAAAACGGCGGCGTCGTCCCGGTGGCCGATCGCCAGGTGATTCTCGATCGCATTTCGCGTGCGCTCAAGGAGTGGAAGGACCCCGTGAACGGCTCGAACGTGGTCGATCAGGTCTACTTCCCGGAGACTGCCTTCAAGGGCAAGAATCTGAAATACTCGCCCGACCTGTTCGTCGGCTTCAAGCGCGGATATCGCGCCTCCTGGCAGACCGCGCTGGGCGCCGTGCCGCCCGTCCTGTTGGATGACAACACGCAGGCCTGGATCGGCGATCACTGCATGGCGTCCGACGAAGTTCCCGGCGTGTTGCTCAGCAATCGCAAATTCAAAGCGACGGCGCCTCAGCTCTTCGACGTCACCGCCACGATCCTCGCTGAATTCGGTGTGCGCAAACCGGGCAACATGATCGGCCAGTCGGTATTCTAGGAATCGGGCCATGGATCTGATCAATAGCGCCATCAACTTCCTGCTGCAGCTCTACTACTCCGCGTTTTCATGGGCGCCGCCCGCGCTCGGCTTGACGGTGCTTTCGGCCCTCGTCGGCGTCGGCATGCTGTGGGTCTTCGGCAAGACGTCGGACCAGAAGCGCATGAAGGCTGTCAAAAATAAGGTCTGGGCCGCGCTCTTCGAACTACGCGTCTACGTGGACGAGCCGCGTGTCACCTGGCGCGCGCAGAAATCGCTGTTCACCGCCAACCTCCGCTACATGGCGCTCGCGCTCAAACCGGCGCTCTTCATGATTGTCCCGATGGGCCTCCTGCTGCTCCACCTTGAGGCATTCTACGGACGCACGCCGCTACCCGTCGGCCACGAAGTCATCGTCACGATGGGCATGAGTCCCGATTGGAATTCGGAATCGCCGGTGCCGCAATTGACCGCGCCGCCCGAAGTACGCGTCACCAGTCCGGCCGTCCGCGCGATCCCCGCCCGCGAAGTGAGTTGGCGGATCGAACCCGTCAGCCCCGTCTCTGGAAATTTGAACTTCGTCGTCGACGGCCAGTCGATCGCGAAGCGCATCGAAGCCGGCCCACGCCGGCGTTTCGTGCCCGGAAAGAGCGTTAGCTCGACCGTGCAGGCGCTCTGGTCGCCGGATGAAAAACAGATCACTTCCAGCAAAGTGCAGTGGATCGAGATTCGGTATCCCGAGGCAAGCCTGCCGATCTTTGGGGTACATTGGAACTGGCTCGTCTGGTTTTTCGTCGTGTCGCTGGTAGTAGCGCTGTTGCTCAAGAAGCACTTCGGTGTGGTGATCTAAGAGACTTATATGGGACCTTCCATTAAATTGAACAAAGCCCTTTGGGGCAAAGTGAAAAAGTGTGCCGATGCCGGCGGATACAGCTCTCCGACGGAATTCATCGAACACGTTTTGGAGAAAGAACTGGCTAAGGTGGAGACTTCCGCTTCCGACGAAGAAATCGCCAAGAAGCTGCAGGGTTTAGGGTACTTGGACTAGAAGGAGGCCAACGTGGGCGGAGCAAAAATCGAACTCGACAAAGCGCTCTGGGTCAGGGTGCAGGAACACGTTCGCGTCGCAGGCTACAGCTCGCCGGAAGAATTCGTGCAGCATGTGATCGAGCGCGAACTGGCCAAGACGGAGAGCGGAGACACTACCGAAGCGTCCGCCGGCAAGATCCGCGGCATCGGTTACATCGACGCCGGCCTGGACATCTGAACTCCAAACAGAGCCGCCACCGTGAGGGAGCGGTGGTCACCGAAGAGGACCACCACTCCCTGACCGTCGCGGCTGGCTATTTCTTGGCGGGCGCGAATGGCCTACTGCATCGCCTTCGTCGTGAACTTCTCGTAAAGTTGCGCCGCGTTCTCTGGCGTCACCATCACCGCTTCCAACACGTACCCCTTCTCCGGCCGGAACCCCGGCTCGTGCAGAATCCGATTGCCGATCTCGACCGCCTTATCCACGCATAGCGGATAAACAAACGTCGCCGCTAGAATTCCGTCCATCACTTTCCGAATTCCGCCCGCCGCTCCGCCGAGCCCATCCACGCCGACGAACACCATCTCCTTCTCGCGCCCGAGCTCCTTCGCCGCCAGATACGCGCCGATCGCCATCGGGTCGTTGTGCCCGTACACGACGTCGATCTTCGGCCGTGCGCGCAGAACCTCCGTCATCCGATCCTTCGCCTTCGCCTGAATCCAATCTGCCACCGGGTCGGCCACAATCTGGATTCCGGGATATTTGTCGAACACTTCCTTCGCCCCGCGATCACGATTGATCTCGCCTTCCACGCCCAGCAAGCCGCGCATCGCGACCACATTCCCCGCCGGCTTGCCGTACTTCTTCGTCAGGTGATCGACGATGAACTGCCCCGCCAGCCTGCCGATCGCCACGTTATCGCTGTGCACATAGCTCGTATAATTCGGCTGAAGTATGTCGCGCTCCAGGCAGATCACCGGGATCTTCGCCTCCATCGCCTGCCCCATCACCGCGGTCAGTGCGGCGCGCTCGTTCGGCGCCACAATCAGCAGGTCGGGCTTCTGCCGGATGAACGTCTCCACCTGCGCCACCTGCTTGCTGTTGTCCTGCTGCGCGTCGCTGATCACCAGCTTGACGTCGGGCTGCGCGCCGAACAATTGCGTCATGAACGCGTTCTGCGCCGCGCGATACGGCTCCGCGTTGTTCGCCTGGCTGAACGCCACCACGTACTGCTTCGTCTTGCTCTCTCCGCCGCATCCGGCCAGCAACATCATCGCTGTCAAACCAGCCGCCGCCACACTAGCCGCCGCCAAACCCGCCGTCGTCAGAACTCGCATTTAATTCCTCTCGCGCTGCACCGCTACCGCCAATACGATGATCACCGCTTTGATCATCATCTCCACATTGCTGTCCACGTTGTTCAACCGCAGCATATTCGTCAGCACTCCCATAATCAACGTGCCGACGATCGTTCCCGAGATCGACCCTTTGCCGCCGGAGAGCCGCGTCCCGCCGATTACCACCGCCGCGATCGCATCCAACTCATACGCGACACCGGCGTTCGGATTGCCCTGATGATTCTCCGCCGCGTACAGCACTCCCGCGAGCCCGCTGAACAAACCGGAGAGCGTGTACACCCAGATCTTCGTCGTGCGGATCGGCAGCCCCGCGTACTCCGCCGCCTTCTCGTTATCGCCCACCGCGCGCACGTGCCGCCCGAAGACCGTCCGCGCTAGCACCACCCAGAACAGCGCCGCCGCGCAGGCATACGCGCCGATCACGATCGCCTTCTCGCGGAAGATCGACGCGAACTCCGCCGCCAGGTCGCGCCCAAATCCAATGTCGATATTCTGATTGCTGGTCAGCCATTTCGCGAGGCCGCGCACTCCGATCATCGAAGCCAGCGTGACGATGAACGGCTGAATCCGCGTCGCCGCGATCACCACGCCGTTCAACGCACCCACCGCCGCCGACGCCAGCACCGCCGTCAGGATCGCGACCCCGATGTGCGTCGTATATCCGCGCGTCAGGAACATCGCGGTCACCGCGGTCGAGAGCGCGAGAATGCTGCCCACGCTTAGATCGATGCCGCCGGTGAGGATCACGTACGTCATCGACAGCGACAGGATCCCGATCAGCGAGATCTGCCGCAGGATGTCGGTGAGATTCCCCGCCTGCAGGAAAATTCGCGAACCGTCCGATGCCGTCGGACTGGTGACTATCGCGAGTATCAGAATTCCCACCAGCGCCGCCAGGCTGCGTGCCCGGCGGAGCATCCCGGAATCCGGCATCAGCGCTGGGCCCCAGGCGAGGGAACGGCTGTCGTGGCCGCGGATAGGATCATCTCTTGTGTCGCTTCCCTCGCATCATAACGCGCCGTGATGCGGCCTTCATTGAGCACCAGGATGCGATCCGCGCAGTGCAGCAGTTCGGGCAATTCGGAACTCACCAGCACGATCGCCTTGCCCTCCGCCGCCAGTTCGTCGATCAGGCGGTAGATATCCTGCTTCGCGCCGATGTCGATTCCGCGCGTCGGGTCGTCCAGAAACAGCACGTCGGGATTCAGCAGCAGCCATCGCGCCAGCAGCACCTTCTGCTGATTGCCCCCGCTCAACTGGCTGACCGGTGCCGTGACCCACGGGCAGTCTAGTGCCAGCCTCCGAGCCACCGGCCCCAGGCTCGCCGCTTCCTGCCCCATCCGCAAAAAGCCCAGGCGGCTCAAGCGCGGCAGCACCGCGAGCGTCGCGTTCTCCAGCACGCTCATCCGCATCATCAACCCTTGCAGGCGGCGATCCTCCGGCAGCAGTCCGACCCCCGCCGACATCGCCGCGCGTGGCGACCCGGGTGCGTACGGACGCCCCGCAATGCGCAGCGTCCCCCCGGTGATCCGGTCGATCCCGAACAGCGCCGCGCCCAGCTCGCTGCGTCCGCTGCCCACCAGTCCGGCGATACCGAGCACTTCCCCCCGCCGCACCTCGAAGCTCACGCTCTTCAACTTCGCCGTGCTCAGGTTTTCCGCCTTGAGCGCCACGTCCCCCGCCGCCCGACGCCCCGCGCGTGCCATGATCCTCAGTTCGCGGCCGACCATCATGCGGATGACTTCGTCCACGCTGCTCGACTGGGTTTCCACCGTCCCGATCGTCTCCCCGTCGCGCAGTACCGTCGCGCGATCGCAGACGCGGAAGATCTCTTCCATCTTGTGCGACACGTAGACGATCGAGACGCCGCGCTCCCTCAGCCCCGCGATCAGGCGGAAAAGGCGCTCCGCCGCGTCGTCGAACAGCGCACTGGTCGGCTCGTCCATCAGGATGATGCGCGCGTCCATACTCAGCGCCCGCGCGATCGCGAGCAGTTGCATCTGTCCGATGGAGAGCGCCGCGGCCGGCGTGGCGATCGCGCATGTGAGCCCCACCTGCCGCAGAAACGGCCGGCAGAAATCCTCAATGCGCCTGAAATCCACCACGCGCCCCTCGGGGAAATGCAGGTTGCCGATCACGATGTTCTCCCCAGCCGTCAGGTTGGGGAACAGATCGAGCTCCTGATAAATAATCCCGATGCCCAGCCGTTGCGCGTCCAGCGGGCTGGCGATTTCCACCGGCTCGCCGTGTACCCTGACGGTGCCGCCATCGGCGCGCGCGGAACCGGCCAGTATCCGTGCCAGGGTACTCTTGCCGGCACCGTTCTCCCCCATCAGCGCATGCACCTCGCCCGCACGCAGTGAAAAGCTCGCGCCCTTTAGCGCGTAGACGCCGCCGTAATGTTTAGTGATTCCTTCCGCCTGCAGGATCTCGGACACGGTCTTGACCTCACCCATTCTACTCGGGCAACCCGCTTAGACGCGCGAACCCGTGCCAGGTTTCGGGTTTACGGATCTTTAATAATCGTCGGATTTACCCTGTCACAGGGGAGCGGGGCGTTTGAACTACAGTCCGGGGCATTATGCCTCGATGATGACTCGATGATGACTCACTCAGCCGCCATCAACCGGCCCTCCCGTACTCATCGGAAAGACTGACGTGACATACACATGACTTGGGTTTGTGCGATATCCAACATTGTGCGAGCTTCATGTGGCCCCCCGCCTGCTAAGTACCTTTCCAGCAGGGCGTCTGCCCGGCCTAAGTTTATTGGGAGAAAATTGTGAAATTGCCGTCCGCATTCGTAGGTGCCGTTGTATCGCTTATAGCGATGGGTAGCCTAAGCTCAATCGACGCCCAGATGGCAGTCGATAAGTCTTCACTCACGTTCAATGGCCAGCAAGGTGGTTCGATAGTCAGTCAGACACTGAGTCTGACTGGATCGAGTGGCCAAGTCTTCACCACGAGTTCCAGCGCGTCCTGGCTCAAGGTCAATCCTCTAACCGGCGCGAGCCCAGCCACTCTTACCGTGACTGCGGATCCCACCGGCCTCGGCATCGGCACCGTGCAAGGTACCGTGACCATTACGGCTTTCAATAATCTGACGATCCCGGTGACTTTCAACGTTGCGGCCGGAGCGGGCCAGACACTCACCGTCGCACCCAGCTCGCTCGCCTTCACCGGGCAGTCTGGCGGAGCCGCCAGCTCACAGACCGTGACGGTTTCGAGCGCGACCGCTGGCCAAGCCTTCACCGCCTCGACCAACACCACGTGGCTCAAAGTGAATCCGACGAGCGGCAATACGCCCTCCTCGCTCACGGTCACGGCAGACCCCAGCGCCCTCGGCTTTGGCACTGTGTCGGCCACGCTCACCATCACCGGCGGCAGCAGCACGCTTCAGGTTCCAGTCACGTTCACGGTGGGCGCGCTCGGCGTCAGCCCGCAATCCCTGAACCTCTCTTATACGTTGAACGGCAGCTTCCCCACGGCCCAGATTTTGAACCTTACCGGTCCATCAGTGGCGTACACCGCGGCCGTCAGCACGACGAGCGGCGGTAACTGGCTGCAGGTCGCGCCCACCAGCGGCACAACGCCCACCAGCCTCTCGGTCATCGTGAACACCGCCGTGCTGCCTAACCTCGCGGCCGGCACTTACACCGGCGCCATTACCATTACACCCGCGAATCAGGCTGCGGTCACGGTTCCCGTGACACTTACCGTCACCGGACCTCCCGCGGTTACGGTAAACCCCGCCTCTCTGACCTATAACTTCCAGATCGGCCAGTCGAACCCAGCGGCACAGAACGTCACGCTCACTGTTACTCCCGCTCAGCAGCTCGCCTTCAGCCTCAACGCAACGGTCAGCGCCAATCCGGCCGGTAAGAACTGGATCGCCGTCGTCCCTTCCGGAATCGCCTCTGTGCTCGGCAGCGCTACCTTCTCCATCGCCGTCGATCCCACTGGTCTGCCGGCGGGCACTTACACCGGCAAAGTTACCATCAACAGCCAGGGCAGCCCCGCGGCGCTTGACGTTCCAATTACCCTCGTCGTCTCCACCCTGCCGCTGCTCAACGTTCCTAGCGCCTCGCTCAACTTCACCTATCAGGTAGGTAGCGCGCTTCCCGCCGGACAGCCCGTGACCGTCACCGCGACCAGCGGAACGCCGGCCTTCCAGATCACCTCCGCGTCCACCCCTGGCGGTTGGCTGAAAATCAGCTCGGCGGCCGGCACTGTGCCGACCCCGTTCTCCGTCTCGGTCGATCCCACCGGACTCGGCAAGGGCACCTACACCGGCACCGTCACGGTCACCGGCATCGGCACCGGCAATGGCGCGCAGCAGATCCCGGTGACCCTCAGCGTTACCAATGACCCGATCGTCACCGCCGGAATCGCGGGATGCAGCGCGCCCAGCCAGAACTGCACGCTCAACATTCCGTATCAGATCGGCGGCACGAATAATCCTGGCGCGACCGTCGTCACGCTCGGCAGCAGCACCGGCGCCACGTTGAACTACACCATCACGCCGACGAGCACGAATTGCGGAAGCTTCCTGCTGGTCAACGGCGGCACGACCGCCGTCACCGGCACGACGTCCAGCACCGTCGCCGTCAGCGCTGCGCCGGCCGGAATCGCCGCGGGCACTACGTGCACCGGCACGCTCACGGTCGCCGCGACCAACCCCGCAACCGGCCTCGCCGCTCCGAACAGCCCGCTCACCATCCCCGTCAACTTCACGGTCAGCAACTCCGGGCAACTCGTCGTCACGCCGAGCCTCGGGCTGAACTTCATTGTGCCGGTCGGCGGCCAGACATCCAATCCGCAGGCCATCAGTCTCGCGAGCACCGGTAGCGATCAGCTCACCTACAACTTCACGTTCACGCCCGATCTCGGCGGCAACTGGCTCTCGCTCAACGCGACCACAGGCGTCACTCCCGGCACCATCTTCCTGACCGCCACGCCCTCCAGCCTGCTCGCTGCCGGCACTTACACGGGCACCGTGAAGATCACCGCGACCGGCGCCGGCGGAGCCGCGGCTAACGCCACCGCCGCCGCACCGTTCACCATCCCGGTCACCCTGCAGCTCACCGCCGGAACGCTCGTTGTGAACTCGAATTCGCTCACCTTCACGCAGACGCTCGGCGGCAACGCTCCCGCTAACCAGACGCTGAACATCACGAGCAACGGCCAGCCGCTGAACTTCTCCGTGGCCGCCGCCAATCCGGGCTCCGTCCAGTGGCTCACCGTCACCGGCAACACCACCGGCACGACTCCCGGCTCGGTGACCATCGCCGCCGATGGCTCCAAACTCTCTGCCGGCACCTACAACGGCACCGTGACGATTACCGCGCCCGGCGCTTCCAACACGCCGCTGCTCGTGCCCGTCACGCTCACCGTCGCTCCCGGCACGATCAGCGCGACGCCCACATCGCTGACCTTCACTCAGATCGCAGGCGGGACCGTTCCCGCCGCGCAGACCGTCGCAGTCGCCTCGACCCCGGCCGGCCTGCCCTTCACCGTCGCCGCCAACACCAAGGACGGCGGCACCTGGCTTACCGCAACGCCGACGAGTGGCACCACGAACGTCGGCATTCAGATTTCCGTCGCCGCCGGCACTTTGGCGCCCGGCACCTACACCGGCACAGTTACCATCACCTCCTCAGGCGCAACCGGCAGCCCGCTCTCGATCCCGGTGACCTTCACGGTCACCTCATCGCTCGCGCTCACTTCCGCACCCGCTTCGCTCACGTTCAGCTACATCACTGGAACTACGGTCCCCGCGGCGCAGACCGTGCAGATCACGTCCTCGGGCGCCAACACCACCTTCACCGTCGCCACCAGCACCAAGGATGGCGGCACCTGGCTCACCGCCACTCCGACGAGCGGCACCACGCCGGCTCCGCTCAGCATTTCCGTGTCGCCCGCCTCTCTCTCCGCGGGCACTTACACCGGGACCGTGACTGTTACTTCGCCAAATTCGCTGACCCCGCTCACGATCCCGGTGTCTCTTACCGTGACTGCGATCCCGACACCCGTGATCGCCGGCATCGGTAATGCGGCCAGCGGCGCGGTCGGCGCTGTCTCGCCCGGCGAGAACATCACCATCTACGGCACGGGCGTCGGACCCACGCCGCTCGTTAAGGGCGCGCTGAATTCCGGCGGCACCGCCTTCGATACCATCGCCGGCGATACGCAGGTCTTCTTCGACGGCATCGCCGCACCGGTGATCTACGCGTCGGCCGGCCAGACCAGCGTGATGGTGCCCTACGGCGTCGCCGGCAGGACCACCACCAACATCGTCATCGCCTATAAGGGTGCCCGCTCCGTGTCGGCCACATACAACGTGGTCAACACCGCGCCCGGCATCTACACGCTCAACCAGTCCGGCACCGGTCCGGGCGCGATCCTCAATCAGGATCTGCTCACCGTGCCCACTGCCGCCACTCCCGCCAAGAAGGGTTCGGCCGTCGCCGTCTACATGACCGGTGAAGGTCTCACCATCGGCAACGTGGATGGCGCCATCGCAACTGCCCTGAAGACCCCGGTGGCCAGCGTCACCGCGACTGTCGGCGGCGTTCCCGCCCAGGTCCTGTACGCCGGCACCGCGCCGGGCATCGTTAACGGAGTCATGCAGGTCAACGTCCTGATTCCGGCTACCGCGCCCTCCGGGACTGCCGTGCCGATCGTCATCACGGTCGGCAACGTCAGCACTCAGGCCGGCGTAACCCTGGCCATCCAGTAAGTCAGGCCAGTAAGTCAGGCCAGTAAGTCAACTCAGTAAGTCAACCAAGGGAGGCGGTGCTTCGGCGCCGCCTCCTACTTCTCCTTCAGAAACGTCCCTTTCTCCAGTTCCTCGAACGCCTCCCGCAACTGCTGCTGCGTATTCATCACAATCGGCCCATACCAGGCGACCGGTTCTCCGAGCGGCTTCCCCGACACCAGCAGAAAGCGTATCCCGTCCTCCCCCGCCAGCACCTCCACCTCATCTCCCCGGTCGAACACTACCAGCGAGCGATTGTCCGCCGATGCCGGCGGCGCCGTATCCAGCCACCCCACCGATTCCGTCGGCACCTCCAGCGGACCCGACGCGTTACAGAACTTCCCGTTCCCGCCGAACACGTACGCGAACGCGTGCCGCGTCGTCTCCACCGGCAGCTTCTTGCGCCTTCCCGGCGGCACCGAAACGTCGAGATAAATGGGCTCCGCAGCTACGCCGTCCACCGGACCCTTCATTCCCCAGAACTCGCCGCACACCACGCGCACATGCGTCCCGTCGTCGTCCTTCAACTCTGGAATCTCGCCGCCCTTCACTTCCTGATATCGCGGCGCCGTCATCTTCAATGACGAGGGCAAGTTCCCCCACAGTTGAAAGCCGTGCATCCGGCCCGCTTCATCGCCCTTCGGCATTTCCTGGTGAATGATCCCACGGCCCGCAGTCATCCACTGCACATCGCCCGGACCGATCGCGCCGCGATTCCCCATGCTGTCGCCGTGCTCCACCGTCCCGGCCAGCACGTACGTAATCGTCTCGATCCCGCGGTGCGGATGCCACGGAAAGCCCGCCAGGTAATCCTCGGGAACGTCGTTGCGGAAATCGTCGAGCAGCAGGAACGGGTCGAAATCGGAAGTATTCCCGAAGCCGAAGGCGCGCCGTAAATGCACGCCCGCTCCTTCGAGAGTGGGTTTGGACTGGACAAGTCGTTTCACCGGTCGGATGGACATAACAGCCTCCTCCCAAAAGTCTATCAACTGCCTCACAATCGCCACCCCCGACTGATCCGTTCCCGTGATGGATGCGCGATAAAAAACGATTGGACTTGATTTGGCGCCTCGGATACTCTCGCAAGGAGTCCAGACGCTTTTCACTCGCACAAGCGGGTGAGCAGTTCTGCCGCACTCGTCCAAATCACGTAAAGGGGATATACGATGCATCGCACCTGTCTGTGTGTGTTCCTCCTCGTGTCTTCGACCAGCGCCTTCGCGCAGCACGATCCCGGGCCCGACCGAGGCAGTCCTCGAGCCGGTACCAATGGTTCGCCTTCCACTGGCGACCCCCTCAGCAATCTGACATCGGGTGAGTCCACCGCTTTTTCCAGCGGCAAGCTGACGTTTCAGGAAGTGGATTCGGTCACAGGCAAACTCAGTGCCGGATCCGGTCTCGGACCGCGATTCAATATGGACAGCTGCTCAGGCTGTCACGCCTTTCCTGCCATCGGCGGTTCGTCCCCGCCTGCCAATCCGCAGATCGCGGTGGCAACGAGAGCCGGCGCCCGCAATACGGTCCCCTCCTTTCTCAGCCTCTCGGGTCCCGTGCGGGAAGTTCGTTTTGTGAAAACTCCAACCGGCGCCGCCGATGGAGGTGTGCACGATCTGTTCACGATTACAGGCCGCAGCGACGCGGTCGGCTGCAACGTCGCGCAGCCCAATTTCGCAGCCGAGGTTGCGGCCAACAATGCGGTCTTCCGGATTCCTACGCCGCTCTTCGGCTCCGGATTGATCGAAGCGATCGACGACGCGACGATCATGGACAACAAGGCTGCCAACGCAACTCAAAAAGCGGCGCTCGGAATCGCCGGCCACGAAAACCGGAACGGCAACGACGGCAGCCTCACCCGTTTTGGATGGAAGGCCCAGAACAAATCGCTCTTCATCTTCGCCGGCGAAGCCTACAACGTGGAGCAGGGAGTCACCAACGACGTGTTTCCAAACGAGCGCGATTCGACTGCCGGCTGTCTCTTCAACCCCACGCCCGAAGACCACATCGACGTCAACGGTGGTACCCGCTTTCGACCAACCACGACGCCCAGCGACATCATCGACTTCGTTTTCTTCATGCGCTTTCTGGCGCCCCCGGCTCGCGGCCCGTCCACGAGTTCCTCCGGAAACGGAGAAGATCTCTTCACCTCCACTGGCTGTGCGCTATGCCACACACCTTCGTTGAAGACCTCCGGCAGCGTAACTGCCGCCCTCTCCAACAAGGACGCGAATCTCTTCTCTGACCTGCTGGTTCATAACATGGGGTCTGGCTTGGCCGATGGGATTTCTCAGGGTTTTGCCGCGGGCAATGAATTCCGCACCGCTCCCCTATGGGGCCTCGGACAGAGGCTCTTCTTTCTGCACGACGGCCGCACCAGTGACCTTACGGTGGTGGTCGCCGCGCATGCCAGTCCCGGATCCGAAGCCAATGGAGTGATCGCGAAGTTTAACGCCTTGACCGCACAACAAAAGCAGGACCTGCTTCAATTCCTTCGTTCCCTCTAGCTCACCCTCTAGCTCACGTCAACGCGGGTGAGCCCTACCGCGAGGCCACCCGCAAGTCACGCCCGCAAGTCACGCCCGGACCGTTCCGACTTGGCTCCCAAACTTACACCCCCGTTGAGGGCAAAGTGTCAAAAATGCCGGGCCGAGGGGGGCGGCAATCTAGCTTCTTGCACGTCACCCAACGTTGAGTGGGTTGCTGCTCCGAATTGTAAACAAAGAGCAAACTTCATGTAGTCTTCGCGATCCTTCCTGGTATATCGCGTGCTCTGCAAACGCATCACCTGATTATGGGGACCACGAGTTACCGGGGTTTGGATATCCAAACCGTGCCGTTCGAGCAGACGAGCGCCATCCAGTGGCACAGCACGCCAATCGGAATGTCGCACAACCTCACCGGCATCCACCATGTCCAGCGTGCGGCCTGGAAGAGCATGGAGCCGGCCATGGCAAGTATTGAGGCCGCGATGTTGTCCTTCCTGATCATCCCAACTCCTCTTTCACTACTGATGACGCGGCCCGAGGGAGCAATGATGCCCTTCGTGGGAAGACTTAATATTTCTTTGCAGTCTACTTACTAGGAGTTAGGAGGAACGTCGAATGGAGGATCTGATGCCGTCAGTCGCTATCCCCAACTTCGGGGGCATGCCATGAGCTTGCCGGTTCTCAACGAGCGCGTGCTCCAGTCCTTTCTGGCGCTCGCCGCGGAACTCCACTTCGGCCGCGCGGCGTTGGCGATGCACGTATCTCAGCCCGCGCTCACTGCCACCATCAAAGATCTGGAACTCCAGTTGGGAGTCCGGCTTTTTACGCGAACCAGCCGGCATGTCGAACTGACCGAGGCGGGTCATGTCCTGGTCACGCAGGCGCGTTCCCTGGTCGATCAAAGTCTCCGCGCAGTCAACCTCGTCAGGGAGGCGTCAGGAGACTTCGGCGGTTCCCTGCGGATCGGATACTCGCCGAATATGAATGTTCCCTGGCTCTGTTCGCTGCTCGCCGCCGCGCGCACCGGCCCTTTTTCGGATGCGGAACTTCAGTTCGTCAGCGTGGAAGATTCCACCCTGAACGACCACCTGATCAGACGCGCCCTGCACGCGGCCTTCTGCCCTGGAAAAGTGTGCGCCGCGGGTCTGCGTTCTTTTCGATTATTCCAGCAGTCGTTTCTTGCCGCTTTCGACTCGCGACACCCTCTCGCCCGTTCCGCCTCGATTATCTTCGAACAAGTCGAGTCCGAACCGGTAGTGTGGCTCTGCCGCGACGTGAATCCCTTGCTGTATGACAGCTTCATGACGTCCTGCCTCTCCCACGGATATCGTCCTAACGTCGTGCAATACGTACGCACGTTCTTCGAATGCATCGAGTTCGCACGCGCGATACAAGGGATCACGTTTGTGCCGCGCTTCATGCGGGATTACTACGGCGAGACCTCCATCGTATTTGCCGGGTTGCCAGAAGATGCACTGCAGGTCGAATACAATCTTGCCTTCATCAGCGGTTCGTCACCCGTCGTGGATCGGTTCGCCAGATTCGTTGTCGAGAATCTTCGCCAGTGCCGCTCTCCGTCTTCAGAACTACATCACGCCGTCCTCAGTACACGGTGAACTCGACAGGATGACGTCCGCGGCGCCGCTCGCCGCCGCCGAGCCCAATCAGAGCCGCGACCGTGACTCGCGCTTTGGCGAGCAAGGGAGCGGTGGTCGCCTCCTCATACCCCCACGTCCGCACCTCTCCATTGAAGTGCGTCGAAGTGCGTCCCCCCGACTCCGAGCCGCTCGAGTCAGAAGCGCTCCAGTCTCGTGGTATACTCCCCCAACGGCCGAGTCTGCCCGTTTTCTCATTCAGAGGTTTCTATGCGCACCTTGACCCGTCTCTCCTTCGCCCCGATTTCGATAGCCGTCTTCCTTTCGACGCTGCTTGCCGCGCCGCCCAAAGTCCCCACTTACCAACAGTTCCTCAGCCCGGCGTCGCCGCAGGAAGTGGTCGCCGCGCGCAAGGTCGACCGCGTCGCTTGGGTGGACTATGCCGAAGGCAAGCGCAACGCCTACACCGCTATGGCGCCTCTGTTCGCGCCCGTGCGCCTCACGAACTTCCTGAAGGACGACGGCATCATGATGTCGGGCATTCGCATTTCGGATGACGGCAGCACCGTCGTGTTCCTGCGCGGCGAAGGACCCAACCGCGAGGGC
>JAOAPT010000526.1 GCA_025463045.1 Candidatus Solibacter sp. | reverse complement strand
CGGATCGCGCTGAACCCGAGATCGCGCCCCGCCTATTCACGTCGATGACGCTATCGCCCCGTCTTTTCCCGATACACATCCGCATCCGTGCGCGCCAGCAACTCCGCGATCGTCACGCCTTCGCTGCACGTCGGTGTGCGCTATGAAGTCCAACTGATTCCGCAACCCGAGAAGGCGAACACCGCGACCCCGCTGACGGCGCTCTACACCTCCACCATCAACACGACAAGAACATTTTCGCGCCGCGCATCGGCGTAGCGTGGGAACTCGGTAAGGGCACCGTGCTCCGCGGCGGCTACGGCATTTTCTACGCGAAGACGGCCAACAGCACCTTCGCCTTCTCGAGCATCGTGACCGTCGCCGCCGGACAGCCCGTCACGGGCACGATCAGCGGCAACCCCGCGGGCGCCATCGCCGGCGGCCGGACCGGCGGCGCGGTGAACAATTCCGGCACCGCCGCCGGCGGCCGTTCGCCCGGCCTCCCGCGCAATCTCTACACCGGCCCCGGCATGAGCGACGTCGATTTCGGTATCAGTTCCGTATCAGCGGCGAGTTCCGCTTCACCGAGCGCCTCCGCCTGTCGGTCCTCGGGAAGGCATTCAACATCTTCAACCACGCGATCGTCTTCCCGGTGAACACGCAGGGTGACTTCGTTTCTCACCTCGAGCGCCACTAACAACAACCTGTTCGGCGCCCGCCAACTCCAACTGTCAGGCCGCCTGACCTTCTAGCGCCCGCATGTTAGGAGGGACTGGGATGGATTTCCAAAAATGCCCATCCTTTGTTTTCAACCACTTACTGGGTTCGTTTGGTAATACGCTATTCTCAGCACTCCACCTTTCGGGCGGGACTATTCGCTGAAGATGGCTACAGGTAACGCCAAAGGCAAGGATCGCGTTCGGAAGGCCTCGCAAGGGTAGGTACGGAGATTTGCGCTGATCCTTCATCAGAACGATCTTCATCAGAACGATCTTCATCTGAACAATCTTCATCTGAAGGAGACGCTAACACGGGGTTCGGCGGATCGAGCAGGGAAATCGGAGTATGTGGTTTGCAATCAACGGAAAATATTTATTTTTTCGTGTGAACGCCGCAAGGCTTAGCCAACCGTTGGCCAAGGCCTTCGTCGTCGGGGCGATCAGCGAGGCAGAGACTCGCCGATTAAGTTATCCCACTCCCACAACTGCCGGCACCCCTTGCTCGAT
Source organism: Candidatus Solibacter sp. (assembly GCA_025463045.1). Taxonomy (GTDB): domain Bacteria; phylum Acidobacteriota; class Terriglobia; order Bryobacterales; family Bryobacteraceae; genus Solibacter. Next base: position 1,896 of record JAOAPT010000526.1, on the reverse strand, counting down.
ATCCTCGAACCACAGCGCCAGCACGAGCAAGGTAAATAACCACCGACTGTTATCCCGCCTTCCCGCATCGTGCTCTTCCAATAGTGTCCGCAGGAATTCCGGCGACACAAACCCGCGCGCCATAAACTTTTCCGAGGTCAACGAGTCCCACAGCACCTCGCGAAGCGACGTCCGGAACCAATCCACCAGCGGCACGCCGAACCCCATCTTCGGACGATTCAACACTCCCGCCGGCAGTCGATCACCCACCGCGTCCAGCAATATCTTCTTCCCCTGCCCGTCGACCACCTTCCACGCATGTGGAATCGTCGCCGCCAATTCCGCAAGCTCGTGATCCAGCAGCGGACACCGCACCTCGAGCGAGGCCGCCATCGACATCCGGTCCACCTTCACCAGCATGTCGCCGATCAAGTTCGCCGTCGCCTCGAAGTACATTACCTGCGACAGCGTCCCCGCATCGTCCGGCAATACGCAGTCCGGCAGCGCCTGCGCCAGGAATCCCGATTCCGCCGGCAGCATCCAGTCCGGCCGTAGCAGCTTCGACCGCATGTGGAACGGCGCGTAATTGAACGCGAAGTATCGATCCAGGCCGCTCCGCCGCCCGAGCATGTGCAAAAAGTTTTTCCCGTATGCCGAATACGGCATCCGCGAGGACGCCCACGACATCGCCAGCCGCGCGATCTGCGGCACTCCATCCAGGCGCGCGAGCCGCTTCACCTTTTGCAAACTCGTGTACCCGCCAAACAACTCGTCGCCGCCATCGCCGCTCAACGCGACCTTGACATACCGCGCGGCGAACTCGCTCACGATGTAGGTCGGGATCGCCGACGAGTCCGCGAACGGCTCGCCAAAGTGCCGCGCGAACTTGCGGATGATATCGATCGAATCCGGCCGCACGACGATCTCGTGATGCTCCGTCTTGTACTTCTCCGCGACCATCTTCGCGTACGGCAGTTCGTTGAACGCGCTCTCTTCAAAGCCGATCGAGAACGTCTTGATCGGCTCCGGCGATTGCAGCGCCATCGACGCCACCACCGAGCCCGAGTCGATCCCGCCGCTCAGAAACGCGCCCAGCGGCACGTCGGCGATCATCCGGATCCGCACCGATTCGTCGAACTTTTCGCGCACCTTCGCGGCCGTCTCCGCGTGCGTCATCCCCGGCGCTGCCTGCGCCGAGGGCGTGGGCTGTGTCCAATACCGACCCTGCCGCACCTCGCCGCGCTCGTACGTCAGCCACGTTCCCGCTTGCAACCGCCGGATCGCGCGAAAGCCCGATAGCGGATCCGGAATATAGCTGAACTGAAAATACAACCGCAGCGCCTCAGCGTCCGGCTCGAGCGGCACGCCCGCCTCGCGCAAACACGAAAGTTCGCTCCCGAAATAAATCCCACCCGGCAGCACGGCGTAATACAGCGGCTTCTTTCCGAACCGGTCGCGCGCCAGCATCAGCCGCTCGCGCCGCGCATCCCAGATCGCGAACGAGAACATGCCGCGCAACCGCTTCAGCCCTTCGACGCCTTCTTCCTCGTACAGATGAATCAGCGTCTCGGTATCGCTCGCCGTCTGGAAACGGTGACCGCGCGCCATCAGGTCCGCGCGCAATTCCTTGTACTCGTAAATCTCGCCGTTGAAGACGATCCACACGGTGCCGTCTTCGTTCGACATCGGCTGGTGCCCCGTCGACAAATCGATGATCGAGAGCCGCCGCATTCCGATCCCGCACCCGCGATCGACATACACCCCTTCGTCGTCAGGACCGCGGTGAACAATCTGCCCGCACATGGCTTGCACGCGCGCGCGTTCGGCTGTTTGATCGAGAAGGACAAATCCGGCAATACCGCACATAATAGGAAGCCCGAGCGAAGGTACTCATTCAAATTTACCATCCCCATTCAC
>JAOAPT010000518.1 GCA_025463045.1 Candidatus Solibacter sp. | reverse complement strand
ACCGCGCAAGACGTCGGGCTCCGGCGAAGGCGGTCAGAAGAAGCGGAGCTCCTCTTCGCGCCCGCGCAAGAAGTCGTAATTCTGTGTGTTTCCCGAGGGCAGGCCGATGGCCTGCCCTTTTTTTGTGAGGCAGCCAATCCTGACTGCGGCCGGCTTTGAGCCGGCGGTGATCTGTCCTTATGAGTTCACCTTTCCTAGGGATGAAAACCGTCGTGCGCTGCGCGGACTTCGCGCGTTCCCGCGATTTCTACACGCGAATTTTGGGCTTCAGCGTGATCGAGGAATGGAGCGAGCCGCAGGGCCGCGGCTGCATCCTTTCGCCCGTCAGCGCCGGCCTACCCGCGATCGAAATCTACCAGATGACGGAGCGCGATCCACGGTACGACGAGAGCTTCACGCGTCCACTGAGTTCAGACAAGACCGACCTGCAGTTGCGCACCGATTCCGTGGAGCATTGGGTGGAAAGATTGCGCGGTGTCTGGGAATTCACGGGCCCCGACGATCTGCCATGGGGACAGCAGGAAAAATCCGGCTAGCTGGCGAGTATCGTCAGAGTATCGTCAGATTATCGTCCCCAACGCCGCCCACGGCGACCGTGCGTCGCGGTGTGATAGGCGATCAGCGCGACCAGTGCGACAAGAAGTGCTACGACGAGGTCCTTCATGTGGCTGTGGGTAGACAACTCCATTTTAAACTGGAACTGTTACGATTTCGTTAAAATTCGGGTAACAGCGGCTTCCGTTTCCGGGCCAGCGGAGCGTTCAGGAATTCCAGAAACGGCGCGATAGTGCGGAAGTGTTTGACCACCTCGGGATAGAGATTCGCCGTGGTAGCGAGCTCCGGGGCAAGCTCCACATATAACAGGAATTGCTTGTATTTCAAAAGGTCGGCGGCGGGATCTTCCCGACAAAAACCTTTGGGCACGCGAGTCAACTGCTCCCCTTGCAATCCCTGGAAGAGCTGGCGGACTGTGCGCGTCGAGACGATCTTGCGGAACTGCAGGTGATGGGCGGCGACGTGCCCGCGCATTGCGCGCAGTGTCGCCGGCGCCGGCATGTAAATACCGCCGCCGATGGCGACTTCTTTGTGTGAAACCGCGAAGTAGAATCCCGCGCCTTCCGGCATCCCGTGGCGCGGAAACGATGCGGCGAGATGATCTTTATAAGGAGTCTTGTCCTTGCTGAAGCGCGTGTCGCGATAGATCCGGTAGATCGCCTTGTCGGGGTCGGTGACGTACTCCGGCGCAAAGCCCTTCATCGAATCGTTGACGGCCGACACGAGTTCGCGCATCGGCTGCTTCATGGTCGTCTCGAAGGTCGCCTTGCGCGGTTGAAACCACTCGCGCCGGTTGTTGCGCTGCAGCTTGCGGAAGAACTCCAGGCCTTCGGCGGGAAAGCCGGGGAACACGGATTTCACGATGAATCACTCCCTTATAATCGAAGTAATGCCAACTACGGAAGAGACGCAGTTTCGTCTCACCGGAATTCCTAATTTAGCTGTTTCCGCAGGCACTCCGCTCTCCCGCTACACCCGCTTCGCGATCGGCGGTCCGGCCGACTTGTTTGCGGAGACGAGCGACGAGACGGCGTTTATCGCGGCGATCGCGGCGGCGCACGCGAGCGGAATGCCGGTGATGATCATGGGCGGCGGGACTAATCTAATTGTCTCCGATGAAGGCTTCCGCGGCCTGGTGCTGCGCTTCGCCGCCGACGCGCTCACGATCTCCGGCGAGTGCGTTACCGCGTGCGCCGGCGCGGTGCTCCAGGACCTGGTGGATTTCGCCAATGAGCGCGGACTACGCGGCCTCGAGACACTTGCCGGAATTCCGGGCTGGGTGGGCGCGGCGGTCTATGGGAATGCCGGCGCGTACGGGCATTCGATTTCCGAGCGCGTGGCGTCGGTGCGTTTCTTTGACGGCACGGGTGTACGCGTCTTCGACAACGCGCAGTGCGAATTCCGCTATCGCGAGAGCATCTTCAAACGGCGTAAGGAGTGGATCATCTTTTCCACCGTCCTGCGTCTGGAATCGGCGAGCGCGGAGAAATTGCAGCGCACATCGGCCGACATCCTGAAGGTGCGCAACGAGAAGTTCCCGCCGACCATGAAGTGCGCCGGCAGCATCTTCAAGAATTTCCTGATGAGGGAACTGCCGCCCGAGGTCGCGAGCCAGGTTCCGGCGACGGTGGTGCGCGAAGGCAAGGTGCCGGCGGCCTGGTTCCTCGAACAGGTGGGCGCAAAGGGAATGCGCGCCGGCGGGATACAAGTGGCTGATTATCACGCCAACTTGATCTACAATGCAGGCGGAGGTACGGCGCGCGAACTCCGCGCGGTGATCGCGGAGTTGAAAGGCCGCGTGCGCGAGCGCTTCGGCATCGAAGTGGAAGAAGAGGTGCAGTACGTGGGTTGGTAGGACAGGCCACCCGGCGTGTCCCTGGGTAGGTGAGAAATGCGCGCTAGTGTCGCGTTGCTGATTGGCTCCGCGCTGCTCTTGCAGGCGGCGGACCTTCATGACGCCATCCAATCCGGCAATCTCGAGCGCGTGAAGGACGCGATCGCGCATGGCGCGAACGTCAATCAGCCGGATCAGATGGGCGCGACGCCGCTGCACGATGCGGCGTGGAGCGGGAATCGCGAGATCGCGCTGTATCTGCTGGAGCACGGCGCCGATGTGAAGGCGCGCCATGCCGAAGGCGGCTCGATGCCGGTCGCCTACGCGTGCATCAAGAACGATCTCGCGATGGTGCAGTTGCTGGTGGAGCACGGCGCCGACATTCGCACAGCGGACAAATCCGGCGAGACACCGCTGCACCTCGCCGCCGACCGCGGCTACCAGGAACTGGCCGAATGGCTGATCGCCAAGGGCGCTCCGGTGAATGTGCGCGATCGGGCGGGCTCCTCGCCGCTCGACGAGGCGGCGCGGCGCGGCTTCGACGGAATTGCCAAGGCGCTGATCGAACAGGGCGCGAAGGCGGACGCAGAGAATCACGAAACCGGCTCTACGCCGATCAATGAGGCGGCGATCCGGGGACATCGCTAGGTGGTGGCGCTGCTCCTGGCGAAGGGCGCGGATCCGGCGCGGCGCGATCGGTCGGGCGCGAGCGCGGTGGAGAACGCGGCGCGCGGGCGCTATGC
>JAOAPT010000502.1 GCA_025463045.1 Candidatus Solibacter sp. | reverse complement strand
CGCATCGCCTCGATCACCGCCGGCGACACACCGGCCTTCGCCAGTTGAATGATGCCGGTGTTGGACAAATCGAACTTCGTTTTCGACGCGCGAATCTGTCCGAGAATCACGGTTTCGGGCACCTTCGCCGCGGTGAGTTCGACGATGCTCTGATTCGTCATCATGCCATCGTTGCGCGCCGTCGCGGGCTTCGGCTGCACCTTCGCCGTCTCGGCGAGCGGCGACGGTTTTTGGTTGGGGTCGGGCGTAGCGGGCAGCGCTCCCGCGGCTGCGGGGACTGGCGTTTCGACCGCCGGCTGCGGTACCGGTGCAGGCGGAGCTTGCACGACGACGGCCGGGCGGGGAATCGGACGCTGCGTCCGTTTGATCAACACCAGCCAGCCGCCGATACCGAACACGACCACGAAAGTGATCAGCCCCAGCTGCATGTTGCGCGAAATCTTTTTGGCTGGCGGCGGCACGACCTTCGTGCCGTACAGAATTCCCGATTCGAATTTCTGCCGCAGCCCTCCGAGCACGCCGTGGACTTCCTGCATGCTCTGCCACCGGTCGCCCGGCGCCTTGCGCAGCGCGCGCCCGATAATCTCTTCGAGCTCCGGCGGACAATCGGGCGCGAAGTCCTTGATCGGCGCCGGCTCGTCGCGCAAAATCGCGGTCAGGGTCGCAATCGCGCTCGGTCCGGAGAACGCCTTGTGTCCGGTGAGCATCTCGTACATCAGCGAGCCGAACGCAAAAATATCGCTGCGCGCATCGATCTTGCCGCCCTGCGCCTGCTCTGGCGACATGTAGCTCACGGTGCCGAGAATCGAGCCTTCCACCGTCATCGGCGTCCCGAGAGTCTGCGTCGCATCGGTCAGATTGGCCGCCATGCTGACCTTCGCCAGGCCGAAATCGAGGATCTTCACCAGGCCCGAATCGGTAACCATGACGTTGCCTGGCTTCAGGTCGCGGTGCACAATCCCCGCGGCGTGCGCGGCGGCCAGCGCGTCGGCGATCTGCACGCCGTAGCGCAGCGTGTTCTCGACTCCGACTCCGCCCGCGTGAATCAGCTCGGCCAGCGTCTTGCCTGAGACGTACTCCATCACCATGAAGTCGCTGTCCTCATCGGAAAGGATGTCGTGGATGGTGATAATGTTCGGGTGATTGAGGCCGCTCGCCGCCTGGGCTTCCTGGATGAAGCGGCGGCGGCGATCGGGATCGCCCATCGCGCTGCCGGCCAGGATCTTGATGGCCACGGTGCGGTTGAGCCGCGGGTCGCGGGCTTTGAAGATCTCTCCCATTCCGCCCGAGCCCAACTTCTCCGTGACTTGGTAATGCGAAATCGTACGGCCAATCATCTCTAAATTCCCCTCGTACCGAGCCAGTTACTTCGAGCCAGTTACTTCGAGCGCTTCTCCGGCGCGGGTTCCGGCGCGGGCGGTGGTTCCGGAGCCGCAGGGGCGGTCGGATGCCGCATCGCTTCGAGCACCGCCGGCGTCGCACCTGCTTTGGTCAGTTTAATAATTTCTTCCGTGGAGAGGTTGAAGCGTGTCTTCGACGCGCGTATGTGGGACACGATCACCGATTCCGGTACCTCCGCCTCCAGCATGTCCAAGATGCTCTGGTTGGTCAGGGTCCCCTTCTTCGTGGTGCGCACCGTGCCATCCGGCAGACCCGGTACCGAGATCGTAACTCCTGGGACGTTCGTCTCGATCTTTGTCCGGTCGTGCGAACCGCCGCACGACTTGATCCACCAGAATGCCCCAAACGCGATCCCGACCCACATCCACTTCCGCCCCGACTTTCGTGGGCGCTCCAGGCCCGGCGTAGGCGGCGAACCCGGCGGTGGAGGCGGCGGGAACTGCCCGCCGGACCGGACGCCAGATTGCCCGATCGTCGACGCGTTCACCGGCGGCGCCTGCGCGAATCCCGAACTCTGAAACACGCCGGAATCGTACTTCTGCTTCTGCGCCGCCAGCACGGTGTGGATCACCTGCATGCTCTGCCAGCGATCCTTCGGATCCTTACGCAGCGCGAGGCCGATGATCTCGACGAGTTCCGGCGGCACGCCCTGCACGAGTTCGCCGACCGGTTTCACGTCGTCGCGTAGGATCGCCGTCAGGGTCGAGATCGCCGAGTCGCCGGCGAAGGCCTTCGTTCCCGTCAGCATCTCGTACATCACGACGCCGAAAGAGAAGATATCGCTGCGCGGATCGACCATCTTGCCCTGTGCCTGCTCCGGTGACATGTACGCAACGGTGCCGAGGATCGACCCCTCGACCGTCATCGGAGCCGCGCCCATGGTCTGCGTTTCCTCGGTCAGCTTGGTGGCCATGCTGATCTTGGCGAGGCCGAAATCGAGAATCTTCACCAGCCCGGATTCCGTCACCATCACGTTGCCCGGTTTCAGGTCGCGGTGAATGATCCCCGCCGCGTGCGCCGCTTTTAGCGCATCGGCCATCTGCACGCTGTATTGCAGCGTCTTGGAAACGCCCACGCCGCCCGGCGCGATCAGGTCCGCCAGCGTTTTGCCGGCGACGTACTCCATCACCATGTATTCCGATTCTTCGTCGCTGGTGATGTCGTAGATCGTGATGATGTTGGGGTGGTTGAGCGCCGATGCCGCCTGCGCTTCCTGGATGAACCGGCGCCGCCGGTCGCTATCGCCCGCGCTCGCATTGGTCAGGACTTTGATCGCGACCATGCGGTTCAAACGCGCGTCCTGGGCCTTGTAGATCTCGCCCATGCCGCCCGCGCCCAGCTTCTCAATTACCTGGTAGTGCGAAATCGTCCGACCGATCATAAAATACGCCGCAACCTGGAAGCTATCAGTGTGTCACAGGACGCGCGCGCTTTGGGAACTACGAACAGGCAAATTGCAATCGACAACAAACCTTCGCAATCCGTACACGGAGCGATGGTCTTTTGGTTTTCAGTGCCGACTTCCTCAATCGGTTTTGCCGGACTGTCGTATGTCGGCTCGGAGAGTCACAAGTTGACCACCAAGGTCAACCCGAGACTGCTCACCGGTCAGTCTCTTTATCCCGATCTGGTGCCGAGGAGTCTTCGCAACAACGAGGCCCTTCGCCGATCGTTTACGATTCCACCTTGCCCAATTTCTCGATCACCCCGCGAAAATGCGCCGCATCGCCGGCAAGGACGATCTGCACGCGCTCCGGATTGAAGTATTTCTGCGCCACCGCCTGAATCTCACCCGGTGTGACCGCGTTGATCTTTGCCGGATAGCGCTCCCAGTAATCGGCCGAAAAACCGTAACGAAACCGCAGATAGGAGTTCGTCAGCAACTGCGACGGGCTTTCCAGGGTCAGGGCAAATCCGCCAATGGCCGCGCGTTTGGCGCGCTCCAATTCCTCCGCCGCGAGCGGCTGGTCGCAAAGCTGCCGCAGTTGCGCAAGCATGATGTCCAGCGACTCCGCGGTAGCGTCCCCGCGAACGGTAGCGCGCCCGCGCCACATTCCCGGATAGCGCCCGGTAAAGTAGTTGCTGTAAGCGCTGAACGCGTACCCTTTTTCCCGCCGCAAGATACGCTGGAAGCGCGAGCCGAAGCCATTCCCGAGCACACCGTTGAGCAGGATAAAGGGGAACAAATCCGGATCGCGCCGGTCGAATAGCAGCCCCCCGATAGCGATCTCTGTCTGCCGCGCCTCGGGACGGTCGATTAGAACGATTCGCCGCGCCGTGAGAGGTTCGGGCGGCGGCGGCAGAGCCGGTTGAACATTCGGGCCGCTCCACGACCCGAGAAGCTTATCGACTCGATCGCGGAAGTCGGATGAACGGACCCGTCCGATACATCCGATCACGGTGTTGGAAGGCGTATACCGCTCGCGATGCCATGCCGCCAGCATCTCGGGTGTGAGCGACGCAAGTTCGGCGGCGTTGGGAAAAGTGACCGAGGCAGGGTGCTTGCCATATACCAGCTGCAGGAGCCGCTGGTCGGCGAGGGCGCCGGGCCGCTGCATCCGCAAACCCGCGACCCAGCGCTGTCTCCGGTTCTGAAAATCGTCCGCCGGAAACGTGGGCTGGCGAACTACACCGCAAAGCAACTCGAACCATTCGGGCCACCGGCTGGCGAGCCCCTCGGCGTTGACCGCCGCCACCTCCGACCCTGGCTCCGTGGCCGACCACAGGGTGGCGCCGAGCCGTGAAGCAGCTTCGACGAGTTGTTTCCCGCTCCGGCCGGCCGCACCCTCTTGCAGCATGTCGGCCGTCAGTTCCGCCACTCCCCTGCGGGTGGAGTAAATCTGGCCGGCGCCTTCGATGCGGAACACGACCGTCGCGACCGGCAGGCGCCGGTCTTCCATGGTCAGGAGAGTGACGCCGTTAGGGAGCCGCAGCGGCTCGGTTTCGGGCATCTTGACCGTCAGCGTTTCACGCGAGACGGGCGCCTTGTTCTTCGGCTCGGCAGCCCAGGCGCCGGCGGCGGCCAGGGCCAGCCAGTCGCGCCGCCTCACTGCCGGCCTCCCTGTGCCGGAAGCGCCACCAGCACCGTGCGGTTCCCGGGAGTGAAATACTTTTGCGCGATCCGCCGCACATCGTCGCTCGAGATCCGCGAATCCAGCCGCTCCCACTCGTTGATCCCGTCCACGTTGCCGGAGGTGGCAAGCCACTCTGCCATCGTCAGCGCTCGCGAGGAGGTTTGCACCATGTCGAAGGCGCGCCGGCGGCGCGCGTCCGTGGCGATACGATTCAGTTCCTGTGCCGGGACGCCCTCGCGCGCAATCCGCTCGATCTCCGCGTAGACGAGTTGTTCCACCTGCGCCGGTTCCTTTCCGGCCGCCACATATGCCGACACGATGAGCAGGTTCGGGCCCGCGGTTTCATCGAGACTGACCGAAACTCCGCTGGAGACCGCCGCGTTCTTCACCAGCGAAGTGTGTAGCCGCGCCGCATCGTCGGCGCCAAGCACGTCGGCAAGCCGCTTGGAGGGGAACCAATCCGAGTGGTTCCTTGCGGGCATCCGCCACGACACAATTACCATCGGCGTTTGAAGCGCGGGGTCCGTGAGCGTCTCGCGTTTCTCGGCCGTGCGGCCCGGCTCGCGCACATCGGGGACAGGTGGCGCGGGGCGCGCCGGAATACTTCCGAAATACTTTTCGATCCCATGGCGGGCCTTCGCCGGATCGAACTCGCCCACCAGCGCCAGCGCGGCGTTCCGGGTGGTGAAGTGCGTCCGATGGTAGTTGACGACATCCTCGATGGTCAGGTGCCCCACTTGCCCCGCCGTGGGCCAATCGGTCCGCTGGTTGGCGAAATTGTCGAATGAAAGCTCCTCGAGACGCTGCTGGTGTTTCGTCCCGGGGTTGCTGGTATGGGAGGAGAATTCCTGTATCAGTACACCGCGCGCGGTAGCCAGCCCGGGCGGCGTCAATTCGATCCCGCGCATCCGGTCGGCCTCGAGAAACAGCGCTAATTCAAGCTGATTAGCCGGGAGGTTGTCATAGTACACGCCGGTGTCGGCGCCGGTATAGGCGTTGATTCTGCCGCCCGCGTCGGAAATTACCGTTACGTGTTCGCCGGCCGCGACGTTCGAGGAGCCCTGGAACATGGCGTGTTCCGTCAGATGGGCGACACCTTTCTGCCCCGGATGCTCGTTCCGATATCCTGAGCGGTAGGCCACTGCGAGCGTGAAGGTGGGCGAAGCGTGATCGGGGGAGAGCACCACCTGCAGGCCGTTGGCCAGCGAGAAGGTCTCCATCCGCAGGCGCACCGAATCGGACTCGCGCCCCTGCCACCACCAGATGCCGGCGGCGGCCAGCATGATGCCCGCCGCCGCAAGCAGCAGTCGTGGCCGGGCGATTCGTATCCGGGCGATTCGTATCCGGCGTGGCGCCTTCACCGGGGCGCCCTCCAGCGCCTGGATAACTTCTTCAACGGACTGGAACCGCGCTGCCGGCGCTTTCTCCAGGCAGCGTAGAACGGCCGCCTCGATATGCTTCGGTAGCGATGGGTCGATGGCGCGCGGCGGCTTGGGACGCTCACGGACCTGCTTGATGGCCAGGGTTACGGCGGTATCGCCGGTGAACGCCGGGGTGCCCGTGACCATTTCGTACAAAATCAACCCGAAGGCGTAGATATCGGTACGATGGTCGACGGGGCGGCCTTCGGCCTGTTCGGGCGCCATGTAAGCCGGGGTCCCGATGATCGCGCTGGTCGAGGTCACATCGGCGGCGAACGATCGCGAGATGCCGAAGTCCATCACCTTGAGTTCGCCGCCCGGCGTGAGCATGATGTTTTCGGGCTTCAGATCGCGGTGCGCGATCGACTGCCGGTGGGCTTCGGAGAGACCCGCCGCGAGCTGCCGGGCGAGGTCGAGCACCTGTGGGATGGACAGCTTGCCGGACCGCTGAAGGACGCTGCGCAGGCTCTCGCCCTCGACGAACTCCATGGACAGGTGCACGACGCCGGCGGAGCGGTGGAATTCATAGAGCCTCGCCACGTTACGGTGGGTGATCTGGTGGGCGAGCCGTAGCTCATTCTTGAAACGCTCGATGATCTGAATGTCGGCGGCAATTTCCGGTTTCAGGACCTTGACCGCGATCACCTCGCCGGTTTCGCGGTCGCGGGCCTTATAGACAATACCCATCCCGCCGCGGCCGAGTTCGCCCAGTGGTTCATACCTCGACGGTAATGGCTCCGCCTGAATCGGCGGCAGAAAAGTGGTTTCATCCAATGGACCGTCGGGGTTCATATCAGATCGAGTGTACTATCGCAGGCGCCGCGAGATGCTCATCCGTGATTGGGATAGGATACTACATATAGTTGACTTAGCGCCGGAATGATGAAAACATTCGCAACAACGAGGGGAACTCGGCATATCAGGCCTTGCAGTCGCGCCTGGATTCCAACTGTCGGCGTGCTATACCTGTTGAGCGATTTCAATTGCCCGCAGCGCCTGACCCTCGTGTACCTGTGGGCGGTGCCCGGACCTCGCAAGGGCTGGTGGAATATGCGTTGGGCGGATAGTCGATTGCCGGTATCACGACCTTCCAGTCCGGTACGCCCGTCACGCCGGCGAACGGTTCGGACCGTAACAACGATGGGATCCTCGCCGACCGGCCAGACATCGATAATTCCGCCGCGCCGTTGAACAGCCGCGCGACTATCGCGCCGAACTGCACCATCGGCTATCGAAATCTCGACGGCGGGCAATATGCGAGGCCGGGCGATGTGCATTGGATTGAAGGAACCGCGGTGGGAGGCGCTGAACGCTTTCAATCATCCGCAGTTTGTCCAGGTTCCGCAAATGAGCGTGAATGGCACGCGGGCGGGACGGTTCCTGAATCGCGATTTTACCGATAGCGGTATCAGGAGTATGTGGGCGCAGATCAAGCTGTTTTTTTAAAACGCCAGGGCCCGTAAGTCCCGCCGCTGCACTTTGCCGGTCAGCCCCTTCGGGAGCGCAGGGAGGAAGACGACCCGCTCCGGAGCCTTGTAGTCCGCGATCCGGCTGCGCACCAGCTCGCACAACTCCTCCTCGCCGACGGTGAGACCTTCGCGCAGTGCGACGAACGCCACCACTCTTTCGCCGAGGACCGGATCGGGCATGCCGATCACTCCCGCCTCGAGCACCGCCGGATGGTGGTACAGCGCCTCCTCCACTTCCTGCGGCGAGATGTTCGACCCGCCGCGCACGATGATCTGCTTCGCGCGTCCTGCAAACCAGAAGAAGCCGTCGCGATCGCGCCGCATCAAATCGCCGGTGCGCATCCAGCCCTCGTCGAAGGCCGCCGCCGTCGCTTCCGGGTCGTTCCAATACCCCACGCAATTCGCCGGACTCTGCACCTGCAGCTCGCCGATTTCGCCCTCGCCCACCAGTCCGCCCGCGAGACCCGCGACGCGCGCGTCCACATCGTCCAAGGTACGGCCAACCGAGCCCGCACGCGGTTCGCCCGCGCGAATGCACGTGATCGGCACCGACTCGGTCAGGCCGTAGACCTCTTGGACCGGCACTCCGAACAGCGCGTGGAACCGCTCCTGCAGCGTCACCGGCACAGTGTCGCCGCCGGCAATGCAGCCGCCCAGCGAGCGCACGTCGCGCGGGAGCCGGGCCTGCTCCTCCACCACGAAGCGCAGCATCGCGGGCAGCATCAGCAGGTGAGTCACGCGCCAGCGTTCCACCAAATCCAACGACTGCGCGGCATCGAACGCGTGCATCAGCACCATCGTCGCCCCTTTGCGGATTGCCGGCAGCAGGGAGCAGCCGAGCGCCGAAATGTGCAGCAACTGGGTGCCCGCCAGCAGCACGTGCGTCCCGTCGATCCCGAGCGATATCATCAGCTCCGAGCCGCCGCGCAGCGAAATATGTGTGTGCATCACGCCCTTCGGCCGGGCCGTCGTGCCCGACGTGTAGAGCACGGCCGCCACGCAATCCGCGCTCACTTCGGGCAGTGCGACGCTCGCCAAGGAGGGCGCATCGAGCGCCGGCAGCGCGCAGTCGACGCGCCGCAACTCCGGACACTCCGCGCGCACCTGTTCGCTCAGAGGCGCCAACTGGGGCTGGCTGAAACACAATTTCGCGCCGGAATGCTGCAGCACGTACGCGATCTCCGGCGGCTTCAGGCGGTTGTTCATGGGCACCGCGATCATCCCCGCCTTGAAGCAGGCGAAGTAGAGCGTCACCAATTCCACTGAGTTGCACCAGTGGATCGCCACGCGATCGCCCGCCGCGAGCCCTTCGTGGAACAGCCACCGCGCGAGCGCATCGCTCGAGCGATCCAGCGCTTCGTACGAGAGGATCTCCCCACCGCAGATGACCGCCGGCTTCTGCGGATTTGCCGCCGCCGATTGGCGCAACATCGTGCCTAAATTCATCCGTTAGAGTCTATGCCATGCTGTCCGCGAAAGCTACTCAATCCGAACTGCGATCGTGAGGGGAGTCCCCGTAACCCCGCGGGCCACCAAAGGCGTCAGGGAACGGTGGTCTCCGAAGAGGACCACCGCTCCGTAACCGTCGCGGCTCTGCTTGGGGCGTGTTCTTCGACGGAGTTCTCCATTGGCCCCGTTCGGGGCCACAACCAAGGATGAAAAGGCACCGATCGTTTTTGGGCGCGTCATTTTCAGGGGAGCGGCCGCGCGGCTCGGCGGGCAACCACTTACTGACGCACGCGCGTCGAATCTGAGTGTGTTCTTTAGCGGAGCGGTGTCGCGAAGCAGCGAAACCTCTGCCACCCGCCGCAGCTCCGATCAGACTGCGCTCCTCACTTCGCCGAAGCCATCAAATACGCGGCCAGCGCCTCTGCCTGCGCGCGGATCTCCGGCACCGCGATCGTCTCGAACAGATCGCCGCGTCTCGGCGGACCGAGCGTGAACAGCACTCCGCTCGCGGGCCCGATCAACGCACCATTCTCGTCCGCGTGGAATCCAATGCCGAGATCGTTCGCGCTCGCCAGCCCGTCTCGCAAGAGCCCGGCAATCAGCGGACGCGCGCGCACATGATAGTACTCGTGGATGCCCGTGCAATCGATCACGCGGTCCACCTCGATCAGCCGCTCGCCGCCCCCGCGCAACGCCACGCGCACGGCAACGCCGCTCTCCGTCAGCGCGCATTTCCGCAAGCGTCCTGCGATAATCTCCACGCAGGCCGCCGCGCGGTATTTGTCGAGTTGCTCGCCGACGGATGGCGGCATGCGGCTGCGGTGAGTCTCCCAGTAGGTCTTGAGGTGGCGCATGAATCGGCGCCGGTCGGCCAGCGGCAATCCGTGCCACATCTCGTTAGAGACCGGACGCAGCGAATCGACCACCGCCTGCCACGGAATCCCCTGCTCGCGCGCACTGCGCACCTGTGCGCGCAACTCACGGACGATCGCGCGAATCCCGCGCTGCGCGGAGATCGTGTGAGGCGGAGCGGGCGTGAAATCCGTGCTGTGCACCTGCGAAAGCCTTCCGCTGCGCGAAAGCATGTGAACGTGGCATCCACCGGGCTGGCTCTGGAGCGTCAGCACCGCATCGACCGCCGTCTGGCCCGCGCCGAGCAGCAGAATCCGCTCGCCCGGCGTGCGCAATCGCAGCGCATTGCCGACCCACGGCGAGCCATGCCAATGCTCTTCGAGCCCCGCCGGCGCACCCTCGGCGCGCGAGCCGGTCGTGGGATTGCCGAGCGCCAGCACCACCCGCTCCGCGTCGATCGAAGTCCCATCGTCGAGCGTGAGACGCGCGCTCGACGACGTGCTCGACGACGTGCTCGCGATCTTCACTACCTCCGCGCGCACGTGCCGGAACTTCGCATGCTCTCCGCGCAAGAGCTCGGCGAGATACTCACCATAGAGCCGGCGAGGAGCGTACATTCCGGGCGCCGCTCCCGCCACACCGCGCGCCCGCAGCCAGTCCAGAAAGTGCGAGGGCTCTGAGGGCAAGGCGCTCATCTTCTCCGCCGCGACGTTGAGCAGGTGCCCGTCGAACCGTGTGGAATACGCGATCCCTTGCCCGAGTTCCGCGCGCGGCTCGACCAACGTCAGCGGCCCGCTGAATCCCTTTTGCAGAAGCTGAAATGCGACCAGCAGTCCACTGCATCCACCCCCGACGACCACAATCCGCATGCAAACTCAGGGTAGCATCGGACGCCGTTATCCCCGGTACGCGGCTTCGAGGTCGGCGATATCCAGCTTCTTCATCTCCATCATGGCCTTCATGACGCCCTCTTTGCGCGCCGCGTCGTGTCCTTCATCATTTCAAGGAACGCCGCGGGCACGATCTGCCACGAAAGCCCGTAAGCGGTCCTTCAGCCAGCCGCACTCCACCTCGCGCCCGCCCG
>JAOAPT010000468.1 GCA_025463045.1 Candidatus Solibacter sp. | reverse complement strand
CTGGGTTCGGCCGGGCGGAACTTGCGATACCAGTATCCGGCCCGAAGGGGAAGGACACAGTATTCGCGCTCGCCGTCAAAGAAGCTGGACTCTGGAGATTGACCTTCCTACAGTTCGGAGCGGACGGCGAGTCCGCGAGGCTTCAGTTATTACATTAGAACTTTTCGACACTGGGAAAGTGTTTTTCCGCGCTAACGGCCGCGGCGGATCGAGCCGCGACCGTTAGTTGGCGATCAGGCTAGACCCACCAGGCGGCGCCGGGCTGTTCCTTCATGACGACCGAATTCAGGAACGTGGCGGCCTTCGAGAGTCCTTCTTCAGGCGAGAGCAGGCTGTCCTCATGTTCGATCGAGAGGACGTAATCGTAGCCGAACATGCGGAGCGTGCTGGCGAATTCCTTCCACCACTCTTCGCCGTGACCGTAGCCGCAGGTGCGGAAGATCCACGAGCGGTTGCGTTCATCCGTATAGCTCTTGGTATCCAGCACGCCGGTCCGCGGGAGATTCGCGGAGTATATCTGGGTGTCCTTGGCGTGGACGTGGTAGATGCAATCGCCGAGCACGCGGATCGCGGCGATCGGGTCGATGCTCTGCCAGAACATGTGGCTCGGGTCGTAGTTGCAGCCGATATTCTTGCCGGCGATGGCGCGCAGCTTGAGCATGGTCTCGGGGCTGTATGCGACGAAACCGGGATGCATTTCGATGGCGATCTTCACGCCGTGATCCTCGGCGAACTTATTCTGCTTGATCCAGTAAGGGGCGACGACTTTGTCCCACTGCCAGGCGAGAACTTCGAGATACTCGGGCGGCCACGGGCAGGTCACCCAGTTGGGATACTTCGCGTTCGGTGAATCGCCGGGGCAGCCGCTGAAGTCGATGACCACGGGGACGCCGAGCTTTTCCGCGAGCCGGATGGTCTTCTTGCTGACATCCTGATCGTGCTTCGCCTTGTCCTTATCCGGGTGCAGCGGGTTGCCATGGCAACTGAGGGCGCTGATCGAGAAGCCGTTGTCCGACAGCTTGGCCTTGAAATCCTTCAGCTCGCTCTTGTTCTCCAACATGGAGAGATTGCAGTGCGCACCGCCGGGATAGTTTCCGGTACCGAGTTCCACGGTATTGATGTTGTAGCCTTGCAGCTTCTTGAAGACATCGTCGATGGGCAGTTGCGACAGCAGAGGGGTGAATACGCCGACTCTCACGGAGATCTCCTTAAATGATTGGCTGAAACCAACAACAGAATATCACGCGGCTTTGTCGGACCATTTCAGCGCGGGGCGTCAGTGCATCCTACACGAGCGCCTCGACTTCCTGCGAGCTCCAGCGGGCGAGGACAGCGAACAGTTCTTGAGGGTGAATCGGCTTACCGATATAGTCGTCCATGCCGGCGTTCAGGCAGATTTCGCGATCGCC
Organism: Candidatus Solibacter sp.; assembly: GCA_025463045.1. Lineage (GTDB taxonomy): Bacteria > Acidobacteriota > Terriglobia > Bryobacterales > Bryobacteraceae > Solibacter. The sequence continues at coordinate 5,115 of JAOAPT010000468.1, read as the reverse complement.
TTTCATCGCATGCGCGGTCATGGCGATGACGGGAGTATGGTGTCCAATTGCGATTTCGGCGGCGCGGATTGCCTGGGTGGCATCGTAGCCGTTCATGACCGGCATCTGGACGTCCATCAGAACGACATCGAAGCGGCCGCGGGTGAAGGCAGCCAGGGCCTCGGCTCCGTTGGAAGTGATCTCGACTGCGTGGCCGTGCTTTTCGAGCAGGCGCGCCGCGACCTTCTGGTTAACGGCGTTGTCCTCCGCGAGCAGAATGTGGAGCGGACGGTGTGCAGGCGGAACTGCTGCGACGCGGGTAAGGGGAGCGCCGGGCTGTCCTTCCCCGAGCGCTTTCAGAATGACGTGGAGAAGTTTCGCGCGGCTCACCGGTTTAATCAGATAGTTCATGGTGCCGCGTAGTTCCGGCCCGATCGAGGAGATGTCGAGCGAACTGAGCATGATGATGCGCGGCGCGGCCAGCGTGGGGTCTTCGTGAATCTGACGGGTGAGTGTGAACCCGTCCACGCCGGGCATGAAAGCATCGATCAGGACGAGGGAGAAGCGGTCGCCGGAAAGAGCGTGGCTGCGCATCAGTTCCATCGCCTCGCCGGCTCCGGCGGCGAGCGTGGGCCGTATCTGCCATAGCGTGAGGGTCTCCTGGAGGATGCGGCGATTAGTAGCGTTATCGTCCACCACAAGCACCTTCAAGCCGTGAAGGGACTCGGGCTCGGCGGCGCGCGGCGGCGTCGACCGAATGGCCGGGAGGCCGAGGATCGCGGAGAAGTGGAAGCAACTGCCGCGGTGCTGCTCGCTTTCCACCCAGACGCGGCCGCCCATGAAGCCGGCGAGGCGCACGCAGATGGAGAGTCCGAGCCCCGTGCCGCCGTGGCGGCGCGTGTCTGAGCCGTCGGCCTGGACGAAGGCCTCGAAAATACGGTGCTGCCACTCGGGCGCGACGCCGATACCGGTGTCGGTGACCGTGAAGTGGACCGCGATCCCATCCGTGGTGGGTGAAGCATCGACCACCCGGAGACAGACTTCTCCGGCATCCGTGAACTTGATCGCATTGCCGAGCAGATTGACGATTACCTGCCGCAGCCGTCCCGGATCACCGAGAACGGTCCGCGGGAGCTCGGCGCGATTTTCGTAGAGCAGCTCTAGCCCTTTCTCGTGGGCGGGGACGGCCATCATGCGCAGCGTCTCCTGCAGGGTCTGGTCGAGATCGAACTCGGCACGATCGAGAGTGAATTTTCCGGCCTCGATTTTAGAGAAGTCGAGGATGTCGTTAATGATGGTCATGAGCGACTCGCCGGAAGTGCGGACCGTGTTCAGGTAGTCCCGCTGTTCCTCGGTGAGTGCGGTGTCGAGTGCGAGTTCGGTCATGCCGATGATGCCATTCATCGGAGTGCGGATTTCGTGGCTCATGTTGGCCAGGAATTCGCTCTTGGCTCGACTGGCGGCTTCGGCGTTATCGCGCGCGGCAACAAGTTCGGCGGTGCGATGGCCGACCTCCTGCTCGAGGTGGATCTGGTGTTCGAGCAGTTGTTCGTCGCGGCGCTCGATTTCCGACAGCATGCTATTGAAGGAGTCGGTGAGTTTGCCAAGATCGTCGTCGGCGAGTTTCAGCGCGCGGACTGCGTAATCCTTGCGCTGGGAGACGAGGGTGGCGGTTTCGGCAAGGTGGCGGATGGGTTCGGAGATCGTGCGCTGGAGCGGGGCCGCGAGCGCGAGGGAAAGCAGTGCGACGGCGAGCAGGATCGCGAGACCCGCGGCGGCCGAATGTCCGAGCTGCGAGTAGAGTTCGGCGAGGTCCGCTTCCAGGTAGATGCTGCCGATGTTTTGTCCGGCCGTGTGAATCGGTCTGACGATTTGCAGGTGGTCTGTGGCGCGATGGGCGGGTGCCACCACACCGCCCGGCGCCCGGCTATATGAAGCGAAAACCTTGCCATTGGCGTTGTAAATGATTGCGAGATGGAGCGAGCGCCGGGCCTCCAGGCTGCTCAGCAACTCGTGGGCGGATTTCGGATCGTCGAAGGTCAACGCGGCGGTACTGTTGGCGGCCACGATTTCAGCGAGGATGCCGAGGTCGTTCTTCATCGTGACGTAGAGCGCGAAGTGCTGATAGAGCAGGACCGCGGCGAATGCCAGCAGGAGCGCGGTGCAGAGCGTTCCCATGATGATCAGATGGAGCTTGCTCTTGACGGGAAGATTGCGATAGCGCGCCAGGTTCACTGCTTGTCCTTTCCGGCGATTTGGGCCAGGCTCAAAAGCTTGGAACTGATACGCAGGTGTTCGCGTTCGGCCGCCTGCAGGTTGATCTCGAAGCGGACCTTTCCGTTCTCCAGTTTGAAGTTGATGATGCCGCCCTCGCCGGCAAAGCCTTGGGAATCGCCGACCGTGAGTACGCCGGCGCCCTTCATACTCGGCGCAAGCGAGCGGAATCGCTTGCGCTCACAGGCATTCACGAAAAGAATATGGCAGGCGCCGGACACATCGTCGGCCGCGAACTGCCGGACGACGAAGGCACGGCCATCGACCTCGCGCCGGTCCACCGCACGTTCAAGAGAAGCGCCGAAGGGATTCGGGCCCAGGATACAGATCACGATCGGGTCGTTGCGGGACTTAAAGCTTTGGGTGGGCCACTCCACGTAACGCGCCAAATTATAAAGGAAGAACGCCTTCACCTGATATTCGTCGAGCTCCGCGCACAGTCCGGAAAGACGCGCGGCGGCGAGTACGAGGATGATCCTGAGTGAAGCGGCGATAGCGTTGCTCGGGTTCAGAATCTCCACGTAACCTGTCCAAAAATACTTCGCAAGACCTGAGCGCCAATGATGTTGAAAGAGTCTCCATACTCCGTGGTTCGGTTCCGAAGGAGATTTTGCCCCACTATGCTGACTTCGGTACTTTCGCCAAGGCGGCGCCCGAGCCGCAGGTCGAGACGCGCATGCCCGGGAATGGATCCGCCGGGTAGACGCGCGGTGTAGTAGAGAGCCTGATCGAATTCCGTACGGCCTGGAAGGTTCAGCGAAGAACGGAGTTCGAATATGTTTTGGGGAAATCCAGTACTTAAGACATCCTCCGTCAGTCCCCGCGAGTCCGCATCCCTGCGGAGGGTGGCATGAAGATAAGAGTATCCGGGCCGGATGCGCAACCGCGAAAACGGACGCCAGTTCAAAGAGATTTCGCCGCCGTAGGTGACGGCGCGAGCCTTGTTCGCGTAAACCAAGGGAACTTCGATCCGCGTGGGCGAGCCGGGAACAATCGTGATGGCCTGCTGTTCGATCGTCTCCAGGTGGCGATAGAAGCTGAGGAATGTGACCACGTCGGCCGACAAACTCCTGGTCAAATCGGAACGATATCCCAACTCGTAGTCGCGCAGTTCTTCGTCGAGTATATTCGGATTACCGTACATCCGGACCACCTGTACGAGATCGGGCCCAAGGGGCAGGGTTTGAAGGGTGCTTTCGATCGAGGTATCGGCTCGGGAGGGCTGGCGATTTGCCTTGGAGGCGGCCGCCCAGATGGCGTGACGGCTGCCGGGTCGGTTCCATGCCATCCGGATACTGGGCTCGGCCTGCAGGCCGGTATAGCGGTTGTGCTCCAGCTTGAAGCCGAGCGTCAGCCAGAAGGAGTCGGTGACGCGAATTTGATCCTGCAAAAATCCGCTGAAGAGGCTTGCTGACTCGAACGGCGGACGAAACGACACCGCGTACCCGGGCGACACCCCGGAACGGCTGTTACGATAGCCCAGTCCCCAAACGATGTCCTGACGGTCACCGGCCGTGAAATGGTGCTGGAAATCGACGTCAAGCGTCCGCAGCGTTTCGGGCACTCCGATGTCGGTGCGCCGGTACCGGTCGTAGTATGCCTGGAGAGAGGCTTCCGATCCGCCCGCGAGCGTATGGTCCCAGCGCGCCACCAGATTGCCGCCTGCTGCATCCTGCTCTTCGTGAAATGTGCGTTGGAACGGAGTGGGGATGAAGTCCTCGCGACGCGTCTGGCTGGTTTCATTGCCGAATAGTTCGCCCTGCACGCTGAAAGCATCGCGCGGCGTGGCATCCCAATCGGCGCGAAAGCCGCCGTGACCGCGCCCCCAGTGATCGTTGGCCGCCGAACCGTCGGGCATCCCCGAATCGCCGGTCTTGACCGCCTTGCCCCAGACGCGGTATGCCGCGTTCTTTCCGATCGCGCCGCCATATCGCATCTGGCCGAACCCGTACACCTGCGAGCCTCCGCCCGCGGTCACCTGACCGCCTTTCGTTTCCTTGGCGGATTTGGTGAAAATGCTGATCACTCCGTTGACGGCATTCGCACCCCAGACTGACGCGCCCGGGCCGCGAATCACCTCGATACGATCGATATCGCCCAGAGGCATGTCGATCTGTTCCCAGAAGACGCCCGAAAAGGAGGGCGTGTACACCGTACGGCCATCGATCAGCACGAGCACTTTGTTCGAGTAGCGCAGGTTGAAACCGCGGACGCTGATGGCCCATTCGTTCGCATTGATCTGTTCGACATCCACCCCGGGTGCCATGCGGAGCAGGTCGGGAACGTTGGTCGCGCCGGAGCGGCGGATGTCTTCCTGATTGATGACCCAGATCGCGGCTGCCGTCCGCGAGAGGCTTTGCTCGCTTTTTGACACCGAGGTGACCTTCAGGTTCATCAGGTCTTCGACATCGAGTTGGCGGAGGTCCGGCTGGGGCGGAGGTTGGGCTGACGCGGGACGGATCGAGAGCGATCCGATTGCGAGCCACAGGCACAAAATCCCCAGCCCACCGAAACTCGCGCAGTTACACAGCTTAGCTCTCACCCTCTACATATCGGCTCCCTCCTCGGTTTCGTGTAGGAGTTTTCAGAGCCAATGCGCGATTTCAACCGCGAAGTAGAAGAGAAAAGTCGCGGTGAGGGCGGCCATGCAGGTGGCGAGCGCGATGCGGCCGCCGCGATGGCGCTGTACTATTTCGACCCCGGCGCCGAAGGTCACCAGACAGCCGAACATGGCGGCGAACAGATAGCGGGCCTGATGCTCCACACGTGATACTTGACCACGGCGGGGACGAACATCAATCCCGTGAACAGCATGAGGAGAACGCAGACGAACCGGCCAATCGGAGCCGCGACCGTGAGGGA
>JAOAPT010000429.1 GCA_025463045.1 Candidatus Solibacter sp. | reverse complement strand
ATCGACAGCCCGATCACCTGCACGTCCTCCTGAAGCGCCGCGTTCACGATCATTTCCGGCGTCTGCCGCAGCCCCGTGTAGATGACCTCCATCCCCGCATCGCGCAGGGCGCGGGCGATCACTTTGGCGCCGCGGTCGTGCCCGTCCAGTCCAGGCTTCGCCACCAGTACTCGAATCGGTCGTGACATTCTTCGTTCTCTCCAACGGCGTCAATGCACCGCGACGCTCCGCCCTCACCGCGACAACTCGATCCGCGCCCCGACACTCCATGCGACGCGGGACACGCCGACAGCACCGAACACTTCGTCCGCCGCGACAGCCCCATCCGACCCGCGACACTTCATCCGACACGCGACACTTCGTCCGACCCGCGACACTTCGTCCGACACGCGAAACCCATCCGAGCCGCGACTGTAAGGGAGCGGTGGTCGCACGGGGCCACCGCTCCCTTACGGTCGCGGCTCGGATAGGCGCTCGTTAACCGACCGTAATCGCATGTTTCCGGCGAACCCTACAAGTGCGTCGTTTCCGTGTACGTGCCGAAGACCCCGCGCATCGCGTCGCAGATCTCTCCCAGTGTGGCATACGCCCGCACCGCGTCGAGCAGGAACGGCATCGTGTTTTCCGTCCCCTCCGCAACCCGCTTCAGCGCATCGAGACTCCGCTGCACCTTGCCATTATCCCGCCGGGCACGCAGCGCCGTCAGTTTTTCGATCTGCCGCCGCCCCGCCGTCTCATCGATCTGCAGCAAATCGATTGGTTGATCGTCGCTCTGAAAGCGATTCACGCCGACAATCGTCCGCTCGCCCGTCTCAATCTCGCGCTGATACCGGTAGCTCGCGTTCGCAATCTCGCTCTGCGGATATCCCGCCTCGATCGCCGCAATCATCCCGCCCATTCCATCGATCCGCCGGATGTACTCGTTCGCCGCCGCCTCGCTCTCCAGCGTCAGTTTTTCCAAAAAATAGCTGCCGCCCAACGGATCGGCCGCATTCGTCACGCCGCTCTCGTATGCCAGCACCTGCTGCGTCCTGAGCGCGAGCGTCACCGCATGTTCGCTCGGCAGCGCGTACGCCTCGTCCAGCGAATTCGTGTGCAGCGATTGCGCCCCGCCGAGCACCGCCGCCATCGCCTGCAGCGCCGTCCGCACCACGTTGTTGTACGGCTGCTGCCACGTCAGCGAGCACCCCGCCGTCTGCGCGTGGAAGCGCAGCTTCAGACTGCGCTCGTGCGTCGCCCCGTAGCGCTCTTTCATCGCGTGCGCCCAAATCTTGCGTGCCGCCCGGTACTTCGCGATCTCCTCGAAAAAGTCGCTGTGCGCGTTGAAGAAGAAACTCAGCCGCGGCGCGAATTCGTCGATCGCCAATCCCCGCTCGAGCGCCCAATCCACGTACTCCATTCCGTCGCGCAGCGTGAACGCCAGTTCCTGTACCGCCGTCGACCCCGCCTCTCGAATGTGATACCCGCTAATCGATACCGGATTAAACCGTGGCGTGTGCCGCGCCCCGAACTCGATCGTGTCCGTCACCAGCCGCATCGAAGGACGCGGCGGAAAGATGTACTCCTTCTGCGCAATGTATTCCTTCAGAATGTCGTTCTGCAGCGTGCCCGAAAGCCGCGACCAATCCACGCCCTGCTGCTCCGCTACCGCGAGGTACATCGCCCACAGTACCGACGCCGGCGAGTTGATCGTCATCGAGACCGTGACATCCCCCAGCGGAATTCCGCGGAAGAGAATCTCCATGTCCTCGAGCGACGAAACCGGCGCGCCGCACTTCCCCACCTCGCCTTCACTCAACGCATGATCAGCGTCATAACCCATCAGGGTCGGCAGATCGAACGCCACTGAAAGTCCGGTCTGCCCCTGCCCCAGCAGATAGTGGTAGCGGCGGTTGGTCTCCTCCGGCGTCGCGAAGCCGGAGAACTGCCGCATTGTCCACATTTTCCCGCGATACATGTCGCGATGAATGCCGCGCGTGTAAGGAAACTCGCCCGGTTCGCCGATCTCGAGCGCCGCATCCACCCCTTCCAGATCCGACGGACCGTACACCGGCTCAATCGGCACCCCACTAATTGTCGTAAACTGACGTTCGGCGGTTTTCATCGAGCCCCCAGCTATTCGCTATTCTAACGCTGGCGCGCCGAGGCGCACCACAGGATCGTGGTTAACTCGCGCGCTAAGATTGAGACGGACATGTTCAAATCGACCATTTTTCGGGAATACGACATTCGCGGCATCGCCGACGTGGAGCTACTGGACGACGATGTGGAGCAACTCGGCCGCGCCTTCGGCACCTACATGCGGCGCCACGCGGGCAGCAACGTCACGCTCGGCCGCGACACGCGCCTCAGTTCGCCGCGCCTTCGCAACGCCCTGATGCGCGGCCTCAAAGCCGCCGGATGCCACGTCACCGATATCGGCGTGGTGCCCACTCCCGTGCTCTACTATTCGGTGTTCAACCTCAAGGCCGATGGCGCCGTGATGATCACCGGCAGCCACAATCCCAGCGAGTTTAACGGCTTCAAAACCGTGTGCGGAGCGTCCACCATCCACGGCGAGGCCATCCAGGAAATCCGCAGCCTCATCGACAATCAGGATTTCGAAACCGGCGAGGGCACCGAGACCACGGCCGACCTGGTGACCCCTTACGTGGACGAAGTCGCCGCACAATTCAACTTTCCGCGACGCGTGCGCTGCGTCTTCGATGCCGGCAACGGCACCGGCGGCCCCGTCATGCACCGTCTCCTCGAACGCCTCAACGTCGACGCCACCGAACTCTATTTCGAGATGGACGGCAACTTCCCCAACCACCATCCCGACCCCACCGTCCCAGCAAACCTCCAGGCGCTGATCGATAAGGTACGCGAGACGAACGCCGATCTCGGCATCGCCTTCGATGGCGACACCGACCGCATCGGCGCCGTCGACGACCAGGGCACCATCGTCTGGGGCGACCAGCTCATGATCATCTACGGCCGCGAGATCCTCACGCGCAAGCCGGGCTCGACCTTCATCGGCGAAGTGAAATCCTCGCAGCTCATGTACGACGACCTGAAGGCGCGCGGCGGCAATCCGATCATGTGGAAGGTCGGCCATTCGCTGATCAAGGCCAAGATGCAGGAGACCGGCGCCGCCCTCGCCGGCGAAATGAGCGGCCACATGTTCTTCGCCGACCGCTGGTACGGCTTCGACGACGCCCTCTACTCCGCCTGCCGCCTCCTCGAAATCGTCGCCAACTCCGGCCAGCCGCTCTCCGCGCAACTCGCCGACATGCCGAAGACCGTCACCACGCCCGAAATCCGCTTCGATTGTCCCGACGAGTTGAAGTTCGCCGTCGTCAGCGAGGCGATCGCCGTCCTGCGCGCCCGCCATCAGACGACGGATGTCGACGGCGTTCGCGTGAACTTCCCCAACGGCTGGGGCCTCGTCCGCGCGTCCAACACGCAGCCCGTGCTCGTCATGCGCTTCGAAGCGACGTCCCCTGAACTACTCCAGGACTACCGGCGCGAAGTCGAGTCTGTCGTGGAGAAAGCGAAGGCGGCGGCAGAATCAGCGTGACACCTCGCCGAATCGCGCCATCGAGCTCCACGAATCCACGCTAAGCACAGTTACAACCGAAGGCGACACGCAGTTCTCACACTCTCCCCAGCATACATACACGAGTCCGCGGGCGAACCTGGGTGGGCTTCCGGTTCGGGTTGGATTCAAAACGCCCGCATGCACATCGCGGACGCATGTGTGGCTGGAGCTCTTCCTGAACTCCCGTGCCCTATCGGCGATGGTGAACTCCACTTCGAGGGAGCGCTCGTCGCGCTGATCCCCCTCCCGTTCGATGGTCAGAGTTCCGTTCAACTCGACCTCGAGTCCGTGGGCCGTAAAATCCGCATCACTGGAAGCGGACTGCGGCGGGCCACCATCAAAATAGCGTGCCAATTGCCCATCGGATTGCCGGCTTCATCGTACCTGAGGCCTAGGACCTCGTCCGCGCTCCAACACGCAGCCCGTCCTCGTCATGCGCTTCGAAGCGACGTGCCCCGAATTACTCCGGGACTACCGGCACGAAATCGAGTCCGTCGTGGAGAAAGCGAAGGCAGCGGCGGAGTTCGCGTAAGGCCGTCACTGATCATTCCAAGGGTTGAACATCGTAACGCCGAGACCGGCGAAATCCTTAACATTCCGTGTCACGACGATTAGATCGTATGCGAGAGCCGTCGCAGCGATCATGCCGTCCGCCGTATTCAGAGGCGTCCCTCGCAAGTGGCACCGCCCGTCCAGTGTCCCCCAGCGGTCGGCGATCGAGTGGGTGACAGGTAGGACGCGCCCATCGAAGCTTGGCAGCAAATCGTTTTCGAACCAACGCTCCAGTTCGCTGCGGCGCTGGCAAACAGGAAGGAGGACAAAACCTCTGCGCAGTTCACCAATTGATACGGCGCTCAGGTAGAGCGACCGCTCATCTTGGGAATAGACCCAATGCGCGACGTGCTGCGCGGGGCGGGTCCGGATCAGTTCTGAAGGAATATTGGTGTCGAGGAGAAAACCGCTCACGACAGGTCGACCGGGCGTCCAGTCGATGGATTGCGCTTGAACTCAATATCATCCGCCAATCCCCTGACGCATTCAAACACCTCCCGCAGGCTCTTCTCCTGTGGCGGCTTTGGCGGCCGCGTTAAGCGGGCGGCCTCTTCGAGCAGAGTTGCAGCATACGTCTCAATCGCACTTCCCTGAGAGGCAGCTTGACGGGCGAGTTCTGCCTGCACCTCGGGTTTGATATTGACCGTAATCGTCATGCTCACCCCTATTTTATCCCCAAACGTCGCCGCTCCTAATTCCGCGAGCCCACGCTCTCCGTCCGCACCGCGAGCGCCGTCACCGATCCCGCGCCGCATACCGCAATGCCAGTCTTCATCAACGCATTCAGGAAATTTAAGAAGAGATGGTAGAAGACCTGCTCGGTCAACGGCTGCTTCCCCGGCAATCGGAACGTCGCCGGGAGTTCCTTCGAGATCGAGAGCCGCACCGCGTGCAGATGCGCCCGCCCGCTTCGATCGCGCTTGTTGGCGAGCGTCATCGGCGTCTGCATCACGGTCCCCGTCAGCCCGTCGATATAAAACTGGCAGCGCGAGAACCATCCGAGATTCGCCGGATCTGCCGCATCGAACAACAGCAGCGGGCCCTGCCGTGCCGGCGCACTCAAATCCAATTGGATCGTCCGGGCAGTGTCCTTGGCCCTCGTCTCGAACCCCGCCTGGCGCGCAATACTCGCGACCATCTCGGGCTGGAGTTCCAAGTAGATAAACTTATGTTGCCCCGCCTGGAGTACCTGCATAGCGAACCGCCATTGTAGCGCAGGCGATCCGCAACCCGTGAAATTCCTAACGAAAAACCCTACGCCGCCGCCCCCGTATCGCTGCCGCCGCTCACCACCCAGCCGTCCGCCAACTGGATCACGCGATTGCCGTACGTCGAGTTCTCCACCGAGTGCGTCACCTGCACAATCGTCGTGCCCTCGTCGTTCAGTTTCTTGAACAGCTCCATGATCTCCTTGCCCTGGCTCGAATGCAGATTGCCCGTCGGCTCGTCCGCGAGAATCAGCTTCGGATTCGCGATCACCGCCCGCGCCACCGCCACCAACTGCTGCTGCCCGCCCGATAGCTGGCTCGGATACAGATCGCGCTTGCCCACGATATGAAACCGGTCGAGCGCATCGCACACCATCGCCGCGCGCTCGCTCCCCTTCACATTCCGATACGAAAGCGGGATATCCAGATTCTCGTACACCGTCAAGTTGTCGATCAGGTGATAGCTCTGGAACACGAAGCCAATGTACTTCTTATTCAGCTCCACACGATCCTTCGGCTTCATCCGGTGGACCGCGTGGTCCATGAATTCGAACTCGCCCGTCCAGGCGCCGTCCAGCATGCCGAGAATACTCAGCAGCGTCGACTTCCCCGCCCCCGATGGGCCCATAATGGTGACGAACTCGCCCTCTCTAATCTCCACGTTGACGCGGCGCAGCACGTAGCTTCTGCCATAGCCGCCTTCGTAAAACTTCTCCATATTACGCAGTGTGATCATGTCCGTCCTATTCGTGCCGCAGGGCGGTCACCGGATCCAGCGCCATCGCCCTACGCGAGGGCAGGTAACTCGCCGCCAGTGCCACCAATGCCAATAAAATCGGGATTGCCGCGAAGGTGCCCACGTCCATCGGGCTCACCCCGTACAGCATCGCGCCCATCAGGCGCGTCAGCGCGGCCGCTCCCAAGAGACCCACGCCTATTCCATAGACGGCGAGCCTCGCCCCTTGTCCCAATACCAGTTTGACCACATCCTCGGGCTGCGCGCCAAGCGCCATCCGGATGCCGATCTCGTTCGTCCGCTCGGTGACGTCGTAGGAGATCACGCCATAGATTCCGACCGCCGCCAGCACGAACGCCACGCCCGCGAACACCGTGAGCAGCTGCGTGTTGAAGCGCGCGTTGGCCACCGCCCGATCCACCACATCCTCCATCGGGCGCACTTCCGCGACCGGCTGATCCGGATCGAGTACGTGCACCTGCCGCGCGAGCGACGAAGCCGCGGCCATCGGCGGCCCAGCCGTGCGCACAGCCAAAATCATCGATGCCGCCGGAGCCTGCGCGTACGGAGCATAAATCGTCGGCCAGTCCTCGCCCTCGATCCGGTCCGGCTTAACATCGCCGACCACGCCGACGATCTCCGCCACCTTCCCCGGATAATTGTCGATTGCGATCCGCCCGCCGAGCGCGCTCGCGTCCGGCCAGAACCGGCGGGCCAGCGTCTGGTTCACGATGATCACCGGACGCGCCTGCTGATTGTCCGAATCCGCCAGAGCGCGCCCCGCGACCAGCGGAATCGCCATCGTCTGAAAATATCCCTGAGTCACCGAGCGAACCACCGCCCACGGCCGATGTTCCGGACTCGGAGCCGGACGCCCGTCCACCGCGAACTGCGAGCCCACGCCCAGACCCGTGAGCGGCAGTCCATTGATCGCACCCACCGCGCGCACCCCGGGCAGCGCCGCCACGGATGCCGTCAACTGTTGAAAAAAAGCGATCCGCCGCTCCACCGCCGAGTTCCGTCCGCCGCTCAATGGCACACGCGCGGTCAGCACGCCTGCCGGCTGAAACCCAGGGTTCACGCTCCGTAGTTGCACGAAGCTGCGAATCAGCAGGCCCGCGCTAATCAGCACGATCGTCGCCAGCGCCACCTCCGTCACCACCAGGGCATTGCGCGTCATCCGCCCCGAGCGCCCCGCCGTCCCTCCGCGTCCGCCTTCATTCAATGTCGCGCTTAAACTCGCTGCCGAATTGCGCAGCGCCGGCACGATC
>JAOAPT010000400.1 GCA_025463045.1 Candidatus Solibacter sp. | reverse complement strand
CCCACTTCAGAACGGAGCGGCGCTTCACTTGCACCTGACCGAGCAGATAGTCGGCTGTCTCCGTCGTGCTCGCGAACGTCCCGGGGAAGATCTCGGAGTGCGTCACGATGGCGCGCTTCTTTCCGGCGATCGCATCGCGCGCGAGTTGCACCCAGATGTCGAGATTCGGCGTGCCGATGTTCGATTCGAGCGGACCAGGTTTGCCGTCAGTGTAATCGGTGTGGATGCCGTCGATCATCAGTGCGGCGTCGACGCGCGCGTAGGAATCGGGCGCGCGGAGAATCTGCCGGACGGCGCCGCAACCCGCGCTCCAGCCGCCGAGCATGATGCGTCCGAAATGTACGCCGGCCTTTGTCTCGGCGTCTTTGAGCAGGGCGGGGAAGCGGGCCGGGTCCTCGAACAATTTCGCGTACGTTCCCGAACCCGAGCCGGCCTGTACGGCGACGATCGCGACCTTGTCGCGTGCTCCCGCGACTTCGGGCAGCCAGGTGCCGCCATGGAAGAAAAAGAGCACGGGGATGGCGCTCGACGTTTTCATCCCTCCGGGGACGAAGAGCATGCCGAGTTCCAGTTTTTCGCGGCGGCCTGGGGGAGTTTGCTGCGGGAGGCGGGGATGCGCCCGGGTGTGTTCCACCATGGGCGAAGGGTTTTGCGGCTGCTGTGCGCCGGCAGCCGCGAGAGTGAGCAGTACGGTTGCGAGCAGCCTACCGTTTGTCGATGGGAGCTTTGCGCAGGTGGCTGTTCTTGACGCCATACGTGAAGTAGATGCAGAGGCCGAGGGCGAGCCATACGACCAGCCGGATCCACGTATCGCTGTCGAGTGAGAACATCATCGCCAGGCAGACCAGGACGCCGCCGATCGGCACGAATGGGACGAGCGGCGTGCGGTAGGGCCGCGGAGCATTCGGGTTCGTCTTACGCATCCAGATGATGCCGATGCAGACGATGACGAATGCCAGCAGGGTACCGATGCTGGTCATGTGGCCGAGCTTCGAAATCGGCAGGAAGCCGGAGAACAGCGAAACGAAGACCATGAAGATCATGTTGCAGCGCCACGGCGTCTGGAACTTGGGGTGGATGTCGCTGAAGACCGCGGGCAGCAGGCCGTCCTTCGACATCGAGAAGAAGACGCGCGATTGGCCGAGGAGCATCACCAGGATCACCGACGTGTAACCCGCGATGATTCCGACTACGATCGTGGTCTGCAGCGCCACCGAGGGGAAGAGCGCAATCACCGTCGCCACCGGCGATGCATCGCCGTGGAAGACCTTGTAATTGACCATGCCGGTCAGCACGCGAGCGAACAGGATATAGAGGACCGTACACACCACCAGCGATCCGATGATGCCGATCGGCATGTCGCGCTGCGGCTTCTTCGCCTCTTGCGCCGCCGTCGAAACCGCGTCGAAACCGATGTACGCGAAGAAGATGACCGCGGCGGCGCGGAAGATGCCGCTGATTCCAAACTCACCGAACTTGCCCGTGTTCGGCGGGATGAAGGGCACGTAATTCTCCGGCTTGATGTACGAGTAGCCGACCGCGATGACGATGATCACGATGGCGACTTTCACCACCACGATCACCGCGTTGACCTTGGCCGATTCGGAGATGCCGATGATCAGCAGTAGAGAGATCGCACAGACGACAAGGACGGCCGGAAGGTTGATAATCCCCGGTATCGGATCCCATGGACAATGAACCAGGCTGGGTGGCAGTTCGATGCTGAAGGAGTGCAGGAGCTTGACGACGTAACTCGACCAACTGACCGATACCGTGGCGGCGCCGACGGCGTATTCGAGGACGAGATCCCAGCCGATGATCCACGCGAGCAGTTCGCCCATCGTGGCATAAGCGTAGGTGTACGCGCTGCCGGCGATCGGGATCATGGTGGAGAATTCGCTGTAGCACATGCCCGCGAACGCGCAGCCGATCGCGGCGACTACAAAGGAGAGGACGACTGCGGGACCTGCGTTATCCGCAGCGGCAATTCCGGTCAGCGAGAACAGGCCGGCCCCGATGATGGCGCCAATGCCGAGCGCGACCAGATTCACCGGGCCGAGCGTCTTTTTCAAGTGATGCTCGCCGCCCTCGGACTCGGCAATGATCCGGGCCAGTGACTTCGTCCCAAATAGATTACTGCTCATATGGTTGCCTTTCTCCGCCAAATAAAGTAAACGGGCAGGCCCAACAGCACGATGATGAGCCCTGGCCACGTGTAGTTCGGTTTGTACGCCAACAGCAAAACTTCGATCAGCCCGGCGGCAACAATGTACAGCGCCGGCAGCACAGGATACCCGATTGCCTTGTACGGTCGGTCCATATCCGGTCGAGTGCGACGGAGCACGAACAGGCCTGCGATCGTCAAAATGTAGAAGAGCAGCACAGCAAAGATAACATAGTCGAGCAGATCGTTGTAGCTGCCGCTTAAGGTCAGGGCGACGGACCAGATGCACTGCACGGCCAGCGAGAATACGGGCGCATTGGTCTTGGGATCGAGTTCGGTCGCGCGGCGGAAGAACAGCTTGTCCTTGGCCATTGCGTAGTAGACGCGGGCGCCCGCGAGCGTGAGGCCGTTGACGCACCCGAAGGTGGAAATCATGATCGCCGCCGCCATGATCTGGAGCGCCACCGGTCCGAGCATGTGCTCTGCCGCGGCCGCCGCCACACGATCTTTCGGAGCGTGCTGGATCGCCTCGAAGGTCAGTACATTCAGGTAAACGAAATTCGAAAGGATGTAGAGCGCGCTGACGATGCACACGCCGAGCGCGAGCGAGAGCGGCAGATTGCGCCGCGGATTGCGCACCTCGCCGGCGGTAAACGTCACGTTGTTCCACGCGTCGCTGCTGAACAGCGAGCCGACCATCGCGACGCCGATCAGCCGGATCGTAGTGAAGCTCCAATCGGCATTCCGCCAGAAGCCGTTGAAGTTGCTGGCCACCGCTTCGGGATTACGGCCGACCAGGAATCCGGCGCCGATCAGGCCGAGAATCGCGGCGACCTTTGCAACTGTAAAAACATTCTGCACCATGGCGCCGGTGCGGATGCCGCGGGTGTTGCTCCAGGTGAGAAAGACGATGATCGCGATCGCGACGAGTTGCTGTGTCGTGACGCCGACCTTACCCCCGCCGAGCAGATAATTCTGATCGCTGATCCACGGGAAGAAGACGCCGGCGTACTTGGCGAACGCGACCGCCACGGCGGCGATGGTGCCGGTCTGGATCACCATGAAGAGCGTCCAGCCGTAGAGGAAACCGTAAAGCGGGCCGAACGCCTCGCGCAGATAGACGTACTGTCCGCCCGCGTGAGGCATGGCGGCGGCGAGCTCGCCGTAGCTGAGCGCGGCGATCAGGGTGAGGATCGCGGTGACGAACCACGTCATCATCATGAGGCCGGGCGATTGGACCTGCCGGGAAATATCGGCCGCGACGATGAACACGCCGGAGCCGATCATCGACCCGATCACCAGAGTGGTGGAGTCGATGAGGCCCAGGCCTTTGATCAGGCTGCCTTCACTAGTTTTTGCCATTGTTCCATCCGTTCCCGCAGCGCGAGCGCCGTGGCTGGTTCCGGCAGCAGGCCGGAGATGACGGCCACCGAATCGGCGCCGGCGTTAAGCACTTGAAGCGCGTTTTCCTGCGTAATACCGCCGATTGCGACCAGCGGCTTGTCGATCAGCGGCCGGCAGCGGCGAAGTTCTTCGATCCCGGTGACGGGGTCCGGGTTGAGTTTCGAGCCGGTGATGAAGACGGGCCCGAGCGCGACATAGTCCACCGGCTCGCCGCCGGCGGCACAAAGCTGATTGAGGTTGTGACTGGAAAATCCGATGGGGGCATCGGGGCCCATCAGGCGGCGCGCATCGCGCGGGGAGAGGTCGTCCTGGCCGATGTGGAGTCCGGCATCGAGCAGCATGGCGAAATCGGCGCGGTCATTAATGATGAGCGGGGATCCGGCTTCGCGGCAGAGGCGCGCGACGGTGCGCGCGGAATCGTAAATGTCCCGGCTCCAATGGGATTTGTGCCGGATCTGGAGGATTCCAGCGCCGCCGTCGAGGAAAGCGGCGGCTGCGGTTTCGAGCGAAATGTCGCGCCGATCGAGCGATTCCGTATCGAGAATCGGGTAGACCCGGGGAAGCTTCATCTGAAGTTGAATTGCCTATGATACCCCATCCCGCGTTCCTCTAAAGTTTTCCGAGATTTGTGCCGATGTAACGTTATGTCACGAGATCAGCGTCGCGAGGTTCGCATCGGCTCCCGCGGAGAGGTAAGCCTTCTGGCGGAAGGCGTAGAGGGTTTATCCTGTAGCGTGTACGATATCTCTGTCTCCGGACTGGGATTGGAATTGGAAGCGCAAAGCGGCAAAAGCATCAAGCCAGGTACGGCGGTGGAGATTCGCGGTCAAGGTTTCTCCGGGGTCGGAGTGGTTCGTCATTGCCGGCAAATTGGAACGATTCTCCGGATCGGGGTGCAACTCACGGAAGTCTAACGAGCGGCGGCGAGCACCTCGGCGGGCTTAGGCATGCCGCGGCGAGAAAAGAGGATCGTGCCGTCGGGTCCGATCAAATAGACCGTACGCTTCACGATCAATCCGTTGGCATGGTACAGCGCACCAATTTTCTGGCCGGGATCAACCAGCAAGGGGAACGGGAAGCGGTACTTGTCGCGGAAGCGTCGGTGTTTTTGGGCGCTCTGGGGATTGACCCCATAAACCTCGACGTGGCGAGCGGCGGCCTGGTTCCAATCGTCGCGGAATTCGCAGAGTTGTTTGGTGCAGCCGGGCGTATCGTCGCCGGGATAGAAGACGAGGACCACGTTGCGGCCGCGGAGGGCGTTGAGCGTCACGGTGCGTCCGCTGTCATCGAGCGCGGTGAAGTCAGGCGCGGGTGTGCCGGTGGGGAGTGGGTCGGAGAAGAGCCAGGAAAGCATCATCGCACCGTTATTTTCACTTCGTTGCTATAGGTTTGTCCGCTGGTGACGATCAGCGGGAGTCGCCCGGCCGGGAGTCCGGCAGGGATCTGTACGTCGATCTGATAGAGTCCTACGAAGCCGGGCGCGAGTCCGCTGTATGCCGGAAGCAGAGGCGTGGAGCCGATGTAAATCGTGGGCGTCACGGCGGTCAGGTTCAGACCGTTTGCGGAGACCCGCGTGGGTCCGAGTCCCGTGCAGTAGATCTCGAGATAGTCGCCTGCCGTAACGGGTGTGGTGTCCGCGCTGACGACCGTGCCGGCGTGAACGACGGCTCCGGGGAAGATGCCGGGATCGGCGGCGGTGATGGTGACGGGGATGCCGGCAGTCACACCGGCGGCGTTCGTTACGGTAAGCGTGCCGGGGCCGGGCGTCGCAGTCGCGGGGACATAGAAATTGATCTGCTTGTCGTCCCGGTAGAACTGCTGGAGTGTGGCTCCGTTCAAGGAGATGACGGCCTCACCGAGGTTGACGCCGAAGAGCGTATCGATCGATCCCGCCGCCATCCCGGGAAGGAACGAGGCGCCGTTGACGACCGAGTCGATGGTGGGCGCGGCACTGCCCGCGTTCAGGCGCAGGGTGACGGAGGGTGCGGCTTCGACATAAAGCGTCAGGGTACTGAGGGCGGCCTCTCCGGGGAGCCAACGGAAAGTCGCCTGCCCGGTAGCGTCGGTAACCGCGAACAAAGGAGACACGGTGCCGCCGCCCGCGGTTGCGACGATGCGAGCTCCCGCGTAGAACAATCCGTTCACGTCGGTGAGGCTGACCACGATGGGCGACGGGCCGGAGATGGCACGCAGGGTGAGTTGCGACGCGGCGGCGACCTGCACGCGCGCGAAAGCAGTTTCGTAACTTGCGTCGGACGGAGTGGCGGTCAACTCTTCCACACCGGACTTCACGCCGGTTACTGTGAAGGTCGCTGTCTTGGCGCCGGCCGGGATCGTGACCGTCGCGGGCGCCTGGGCGAAACCGTTGGCCGTCGCGATTCGAATGTT